>DJVN01000257.1 GCA_002441205.1 Syntrophaceae bacterium UBA6255
TGGTGGGCGATGTGAGATTCGAACTCACGGCACCTGGCTTCGGAGGCCAGTACTCTATCCAACTGAGCTAATCGCCCACGCCGGAAACTTCTACTATATCCGGAGATAATCTTCAATGAATAAAAACCGAAAAGAAATCAAAATCGGTTCGTACTAAAAAGAATACATATTTTTCACGCATTGAGCGCGGTGTCCGCTTATTTTTTTGAGGTATGGTCTTTGCCCAGATAGTAATTCATCCAGGATGATGTTTGATTAAGATCCCAGTTGCAGGGTGGAACCATGTTATTCTGCAATTGCGCTTCCTCGCCATGTTTTTTCAACCGGGCATAAGCTCTGACATAGACACACTGCTTCTTTCCCGGATAAACTTCACACCATCCATTGAAACTGCCGCCGCAGGCGCCGTTACGCTGGTTTTTCGGGCACTGGGACATCGGACAAACATAAGCAACATCGATCAAGGCGCAATCTCCGCAATCCTTACAGTTAAAGAGCATTACTTTGCTTAAGTGTTCCAGTTTATGAAAAATATTCCCAAGCTTTGTTCCTTCAATTTTTCCGGAAAGTCCTTTCATCACAGCGTAAAGTTTCTTTCCCGGTTCAAACATCAGCTTATGAAAAAATCGTGAAAAACCATAGATCAATTCGACCCTGGCATCAAGCTGCCGGTTTTGCCGTTGCACCGGAATTTCTTTATTCAAGCCGGTTGCCGGGTCATGTTCATAATAATAGAAGCCGTCTTTAATGGGATAAACGAAATATTTGACCAAATCAGGCCACGATGGAACCAAGGCTTCGCCCTGACTGATAATTTTTTCCACCTGTTCATATTTGATGTTGTGTCCGCCAATATGAACGCCACTGAATCCCATGCCCTTCATGATCGCATACATGCGGGCGGCACGCAGGATTCGGGCGCTTTCTCCCTTATCGGAATCACTTCGCTCTTTATCTAGGTCAGCCAGCAATTCATCCGTGACAACGGACCCGGGCAGTTCGTTGCGATTCATCATTTTGGCCGCGCCGAAAGGAAGTATATAAATATTCCCTATCAGCGGAATATTAAAACCGTTTTGCTTCACAAACAATAATACTTCATGAAATTTACGGGCATCGTATCCCAATTGTGTGATAATGAATTGCGCGCCGGCGGCAATTTTCTTTTTTAATTTGTAATACTGCGCCATCTGTTCGGCTTCGGTCGCTTTAAAGGGTGAAACCACTGCCCCGGCAAAAAAGTGGCTTGATTGATGAATGATATCCCCTTTAATGCCGCGATATTTCAGCCCCTTATTCATGTCCGATATCAATTGCAAAACATGAACCGGATCCAAATCAAACACCGGCGCGGGTCTTCCCTGATAGCCGGACACAGGATAATCGCCGCTCATGACCAGAATGTTTTTGACTCCGGTTCGATCCAGTGCGTAGAGCTGGCTTTCAATCTGGTTACGGTTCTTATCCTTACAGGTAAAATGAACCATGGGTTCAATGCCGAGTTTCAGAATTTCTCCCGCCATGAAATCAGCCGACATGGCCGGCGTTCCACCGGGATTGTCCGTCAGGGTAATCGCTTGAACGTTCCCGCCTTCAGCGGCTTGTCCAGCCCATTTTAAAATATTTTCCTGCGCCGTTTCTCTCGCGCCTCTTCCCGGCACCAGCTCCCATGTGACAGGAAAGACATCGGGACTCAGCAGGGCATCTCTAAGAAGATTTTCACTCATATATCCTGTTGTTCTACGTCTAATTATTTTCCGGAGAAAATGACATCATAATAAAAACTTGTCAACACCTTTTCTATCAAACAGTTGCAGTTACCAAACAAATTTGCTATTTTTGAGTCATGATGCATCGTCAACAAAACATTTTAAAATATTTTTCTCTTTTTCTGACAGCTTTTCTTGTCCTGATTGTTGCGTCTAATTGTTACGCCGGGCTTGAAATCCTGAATTATCGTTATTGGACGGCTCCCGATCACACCAGAATCGTCCTGGATGTAGACAGCGACCCCCTCTACAAGGCAAGGGAACGTGAAAATCTTCTCTCTTTAAGTATCCCGGACGCTTCACTGAAGAAGATTATTCCGCCGAGTATCACGCTTAACAAACCCGGAATCAAAAAGATTACTTTCCATCAAACCGGCAAAAGAAACCTTAAGATAGATTTTTTTCTGGATAAATACGAAAAAGTTAATGTTTTCAAATTAAAGAAGTTTCAAGGAAAGCCTGACAGAATTGTTGTAGACATTATGCTGGAAGAAACCGGGGACGCGGCAAAACCAAAAAGAAAAACCACCGAAACTAAAAAGAAAAGAGTCATCGTTATTGACCCCGGCCACGGCGGTGAAGACCCTGGAGCAATAGGGAAAAAAGGAACATATGAAAAAAACATTGTTCTTTCCATCGCCCGGGAGATCAAACGCAATATCAATAAAATACCCGGCTATCGCGCAGTTTTAACGCGGGACGGCGATTATTATGTTTCCTTCAGCAGACGTTTGCAAAAGGCAAGGGATTTACAGGCCAGTCTTTTTATCAGCGTTCACGCGGATGCGGCCAGAAATCGCGAAGCCAAGGGTTCCACTGTTTACTGTCTTTCCACCGGCGCCGCCAGTAACGAAGCGGCAAAACTCCTGGCGCATAATGAAAATTTATCGGATATTATCGGCGGCGAATCCGACATGG
>DJVN01000268.1 GCA_002441205.1 Syntrophaceae bacterium UBA6255
GGAAACGATTTATCAACACATTTTTTATCGCTGATTTCGATACCACGCGCACGTAAACCGGCAATGGCAAAACTCATGGCCATCCGATGATCGTTATAGGTTTCAATCTTTGCCGGTCGCATTTTCCCCCCCTGAATCACGATGCCATCAGGTAATTCTTCGGCTGCAATGCCGGCACGGTTTAGTTCCGCAACCAACGCCGCCAGACGATTGCTTTCCTTAATTCTTAAATGAGCCACATTTTCGATAATCGTTTGACCTTCGCGAAAAGCGGATAAAACCGCCAGCGTGGGCACCATATCCGGCATTTCGTTCAAATCAAAGGTAAGGTTTCCTTTGATAAGATTATCGCCCGTCACTTCAACCCAATTTTCCGCAGATCTTACTTTACAACCCAGTTTTTCAAATACATCAAGCAGACGAATATCTCCCTGTCTGCTTTGCCGGCTGACCCCCTCGACTCGGATTGTCTTTTTTAAAATCGCCGCCGCCAGAAAAAAATAGGAAGCGCTGGAGGCGTCTCCCTCCACAAAATATTTGCGCCCCTGATATACTTCTCCGGCATTGACATGATACGCATATGGACCGGTCTTGCTGATTTCCGCGCCGAAGTCGCGCATCACATGGATGGTCAGTTCAATATAGGGAGCGGATACAACGCCACCCTCCAGAGTCAAGTCAATGCCTTTGGTTGTGTAAGGCGCACATAATAGTAACGCTGACACATATTGAGAACTTTCAATATCTCGAAGAATGACTTTTCCTCCGCTAAGTCCATGGGCGTTTATTTCCACCGGCGGACAGTTATTCCGGCAGAAAATATCGACTTTCATGTCTTTCAGCGCGTCCGTTAAAGCTCCAACCGGCCTTTCGCATAAACGCTTTTCACCGGTAAGAATATATTTACCTTTTCCCAGACATACCAGTGCGGTAAGAAATCTGAGCGCAGTGCCGTTATTTCCCAAAAATATATCCTTGCCGTTGTTGGATAGTTTTCCTGCTGTGCCGGAAACCGAAATGCCGTCGGCTGCGGGAATAATATTCGCGCCTAATGCCTTTAAACCTTCCATCAGATAGGTTGTGTCCTCGGAAATGAGAACATTATGGATAACAGAATCGCCCTTCGCCAGAGCGGCCGCTGCAAGCGCGCGCTGACTTAAGCTTTTTGAGCCGGGAACTCGAACGGTCGCGTATAAATCTTTAAAATGAGCATCATCATTATTCACTTTTATTCAATCTCTCCAAAATGATTTTTTTCATCAGCGTCCGCGGCGGTTCCTTACCCGTCCATAGTTTTAATTGCTCGGCGCCCTGATGAACAAACATATCTATACCCGAAATGATACGACAACCTTGTTTTTCAGCCTCTTTCATCAATTTTGTCTTGAGCGGATTGTAGATAACATCCATAACATATTTATAGCCAGCCAGTGCCGCGTCCTTGACCGGCGATTTATCGATGTCAGGATACATCCCCACGGGTGTTGTGTTGATCAGACAATCTGCCTCAACGTTGCCTGCACCGGAAAGTGGATAAAACGGGCATTTAAATTCCCCCGCAAGAATTTTCCCNNCCAATGATGGCAAATGTTTTATTCGCAATGGTCATTGATTGCTTCAGCGCCAGAATTAATCCAAGCCAATCCGTATTGTAACCGGTCAAACGACCGTTATGATTGACAATGGTGTTTACCGCCCCTATTTCCAGCGCGTCATAATCAATATCATCCAGATAGTCCATGACCGCTACCTTGAAAGGAATGGTCACACTGGCGCCTCGTATATTCATCCCTTTGATACTTTCTATGGCCTGGCTGATATCCTTCACACAACAGGCACTGTAAGTCTCTTGGATATCCATTTTTTTTAAAGCCGCGTTATGCATCAAAGGAGAAAGACTATGCCCCACGGGATTGCCCAGCAAAACGTAATTTTTCGCAGGAGGATTACACGACGATAAAACTGAAGCCGACAGACCGCTTTTCCCACTGATTAAATTTTTAAATCTATTCATCTGTTGAAATGTAAACTGTCCGGGAGCGGACTGCCGTTCTTGATTGAGTGTTGCAAAGCTCAAGAAATTTCCCATAAAGGGAGCGATAGCGCGGCTGATAACGCCTTTTTCTCCCATACACAGGGAAATTATATTTTGAGACCCCTCCCTGGCATACGAAATCAGATTTAAAGCGACAAGATTATCTTCAATCCTCCGCGCCGTAGTCACTATTTTAATGACAGCCGGTTGAAACTCAGCGCATTGCTGAAATACTCTTTTTAATTCAGCCAGCGACGGGGTTTCTTTAAAATTATGATGCGAAATAATGAATCGGGTTCTGCTGTTTTTCTTCGCGCATAAAGTTTTCAGTTCATTAATAGTCTTGCTGCCTTCCGCAAGTTCGATATCTATAAAATCTGCATTCCGTTCAATGGCTTCTTTAAGCAATGCCATCTTTTCTTTCTTATTCCTAACAACGGCATCGGTCCGCTTTACTCCGGCTATGGACGCCGCTTCTTCTTTTCTCCTGCAGGTGACAATGATCTTAATGGTCCTGGAATTTCTGCGAACAATTGAAATCAATTCGGCAAGATTTATTCCCCCGATTAAATCCATTCTTAATTCGACACAATCGGCAACTTGACAGCTTCGTTTAATGTCATTCAGCGCTTTTCTACCGGCGCCGGATGTTATGGGTATGCAAATCATAACGCGTCTTCGCTTCTCGGGTATGAACCCAGAATTTTCAAAAAAGTGGTTTTCTTCTTCAGTTCCTTAAGACAGCCCTTGACATGGTTGTCGGTGATATGACCGATCATATCCACAAAAAAGCTGTATTCCCATAATTTATCCTTTACGGGATGTGATTCTATTTTTGCCAGATTAATTTTTCGCCGGGCAAAAGAAGACAACGCACTGTGCAGAGAACCGGGAGAATGAGGCGTTGCAAAAATCAGCGACGTCTTATCATCACCGGTAACTTTGCTTTCTCCCCTGCCGATAACCAGAAAACGCGTCATGTTGGAAGAATTGTCTTCAATACCCTCGGCAAGAAGCTCTACCCCGTAGATTTTACCAGCCAGTGAACTTCCGATGGCCGCCTCGCTTTTCTTTCCCTTGACCATTTGAACAGCTGCGGCAGTGCTTTCTACCTCGCTTAAAACACAGTTAGGGAAATTGGTCTTGAGCCATACCTGGCACTGGGATAGAGCCTGCGGATGAGAATATATTTTTTTAATATCTTTCATGTTTTTTGCCGAAGAAATAAGACACTGGCTGATCCGCAGATAAATTTCCGCTCGTATTTTCAAAGGCGTTGTAATCAGCCGATCCAGTGTTACATTGACCGATCCTTCCAGAGAATTTTCCACGGGAACAAGTCCCCAGTCTATCGATTCCTTCTCCACTTCGTCAAAAACACGGGATATGCCGGTCTGAGGGAAAAATCGGCTGGACTCACCGAAATGCAAACGCGCCGCCAGGTGAGAAAACGAAGCTTCCGGACCAAGAAAAGCAATCGTCATCGGTTTCTGTAATTCGCGTGAGGACGAAATAATTTCCCGGAAAATTGTTGTTAACGCTTTTTGCGAAAGAGGCCCCGCATTGAGTTCCTGTAAATAATTGTGAACCCTGGCTTCCTGTGACGGGTCATACACCTGAATTCCACCTTCACCTTTAACTTTGCCTATGTGAACGGATACGCGCGCCCGCTCATTCAAAAGCCTGACAAGTTCTTTGTCTTTTTCTTTAATTTTTTCTCTCAAAACCTCCAATTTGCCCGTTGTCATTGTTTCATCTCCTCAATTACAGCCGCAATAAGATTGTGATCAATTTTTCCATCGATAAAAGGCATTCCTATTTTTTTCAACAGAACAAAATTAATGATGCCGCCTTTTCTTTTCTTATCCATTTTCAGTTTCGCGATAATTTTCTCGGTATCAAGCGATTTTGGTATTTTAACGGGAAGTCCCGCTTTCCCGATAAGGGTTTCAATTCTTTTTGTTTCGTTGCTTTTCAGATATCCTTTCTTTTCCGAAATTCTCGCCGCGGCAACCATGCCCATCGCTACACCTTCTCCATGCGTTATAGAAAATTTTGACATGGCTTCCAGGGCGTGCCCCAAGGTGTGACCGAAATTAAGAATGCGACGCAAACCATGGTCTTTCTCGTCAATTTCGACAACAGACTTTTTGATCTGGCAGCAGTTTTCCACCACACTCAGCAAGAACTTCGGATCTTTTGTTCTCAGGGCATCGATATTGGCTTCCAGATTGGAAAACATTTTTTCATCATCAATAATTCCGTACTTTATAATCTCCGCCAACCCATTATTGAATTCTTTTTCAGGCAAAGTTTCCAGAAAGCTCAAATTAACAAATACTGCACCCGGCTGATAAAAAGTCCCCAGCAGATTTTTTCCGAAAGAAAAATCGACCCCTGTTTTACCGCCAATGCTGCTGTCGACCTGCGCAACCAGTGTCGTCGGAATTTGAATGTAAGGAACAGAGCGCATAAAGATGGATGCAACAAAACCGGCGATATCACCGACAACACCCCCTCCCAAAGCGATCAGACAGGTTTCCCGGTCCGCTCCTGATTCCATTAATTTACCCGCGATTTCCAAAACCGTATTGATATTTTTGGAAGCCTCTCCCGCGGGAAATTCAATGATCGATGCGTTGAGTCCAATGTCTTTTAAAGCATGAATAAATTTTTTACCATAGAGCATTCCTACGCCATTATCGGTAATCACAACATATCTTCCCGCTTTATGATCCTTGGCGATAAGAAGGGTTATCCGGTCCAATATGTCCTTGCCGATTCGTATTTCATACGATGATGAACTTTTTTTATCCAGATTAACTTTTACTGTACGCATTTCTCTGATTCCTTTTTGACCTTGACCAGTCGTTTTAATGTCTCATAACCGACGTAATCGCTCTTAATTCATCCATCAACTGATAAAACTTTTCCGGCTTGAGAGATTGCGCTCCATCGGAAACAGCTTTTTCCGGTTCGGGATGAACTTCCACGATGATGCCGTCCGCACCTACGGCAGCCGCCGCGCGGGACAGGGGTATCACATATCTCCAATTACCCGACGCATGGCTGGGATCAACAATAACCGGTAAATGCGTCAAACCTTTTAGCACGGGGACAGCACTTAAATCCAGCGTGTTTCTCGTCGCTGTTTCAAATGTTCTGATGCCGCGTTCGCAAAGAATGACGTTGGAATTGCCCTCGGAAAGAATATATTCGGCCGACATCAGCAGTTCTTCAATCGTGGTACTCATTCCTCTTTTTAAAAGCACCGGTTTTCGTGAATGACCGACTTTTTTCAGCAGGGCAAAATTCTGGACATTGCGCGCGCCAATCTGCAGCATATCAGTGTATAATTCCACAAGATCCACATCCGCCGGATTCACGACTTCGGTCACCGTCGGCAGGCCTGTTTTAGAACTTACCTCCTTTAAGATTTTCAAACCTTCTTCCTCCATGCCCTGAAAACTGTAAGGTGACGTGCGTGGTTTAAATGCGCCACCTCTGAGGATTTTCGCTCCTCCCTTTTTAGCTATATAGGCTGATTGCAGGAGCTGTTCTTCGCTTTCAATCGCGCATGGTCCCGCTATGACGACAAATTCAGGTCCTCCGATTTTAATCGAACCGACAATAACTTCGGTATTGCCTTCGTGCGATTCCCGGCTGGCGAGTTTATATGGTTTTAAAATAGGCATTGTTTTTTCTACTCCCGGCAACGTTTCAGCATACTTAAGAATTTCCTTATTGCGGTTGTCTCCAATCGCTCCGATGATAGTTCTTTCCACGCCTCTTGAAGGGTGCGCCTTATATCCAACCGATTCAATCCAACGAATAATCTCCTCTATTTGCTTTTCGGTAGCCTGATTTTTCATGACAATGATCATGAGTGCCTCCTGAAAAATAATATATTTTATTAATCTTCAACTTCCACTTCGGTAAGCCCTTCGTAAAATTTAAGAAAAGCCAATTTTTCTTTTTCGTTTTTGCTTTCTGCAAGTTTAATTGCCACATCCGGATGACGATTCAAAATTCCGGTTATCATATACGGAATGGAATAGCCCCAATAAATCTCCCTGGTCAGCGGCATGATGTCTTTGCTGATGACGTCCAAGAGCGGCCGAATATCGAATTTCGGATTTTTTAGAAAACTTATCAAAAGTTCCAGCGGACAGTTTCCGGCGGCGCGCCCTAGACCGTATAAAGTTCCATCAAGATAATTGGCTCCCCGGATAATACCGGCGATGGTATTGGCAAATCCGAGCTGCTGATGATTATGGCAATGAATTCCAACTTCTTTGCTCTTCAGATACTTTTTATATTTATCGATATAGAAGTCAATGTCCTCGCTGTAAAGCGCTCCAAAACTGTCAACAACGTAGCATGCTGAAATTTTGGTTTCCTCTTCTATCTGCTGAAGCGCCTCGTCCAGTTCCCGCTCGAGAGCCACGGAAATAGACATTATATTAATCGTGGCTTCATAACCTTTATCGGTTGCGTTGTTTGCCAGCCTGATCGCCTTATCAACATCCTTTACATACGTGGCCACCCGAATCACATCCACAACGCTTTTTTCTTTCGGTAATATGTCCTCGGCAATTGCTTTATGAGCGTCCTGCATAATGGCTATTTTCGTCGTTTCCGATTTATTGCCGTCCACAATTCTCATCAAATTTTCTTCATCGCAAAATCGCCATGGACCGTACTCATCCACGGAAAACATCTTTTTGCTGTTTCGGTAGCCGATTTCGACAATGTCTATGCCGGCGGCGCAAGAGGCTTTGTATACATTTTTTACGGTATCGAATGAAAAATTTGATTTATTCATCAATCCACCATCTCTAATTGTACAATCAATTACCTTAATTTGCGGTCTAAACATTTTTTTATTTCCCCTTCGTAAAATTTTTATGAAAATTAAAAAGCCAGAGCGTTTTTTACGCCCCGGCTTAAAAAAAAGAAAAGCCATGGGCGCTTTCGATCTACCCATGGCCGTTTTGGTTTAATTTACCTTAACGAGTCCTCCTCAGCGACGGGCAGACCGATGTAAAATAGGTATAAAACCAATAACCATAAGAATTAATATTTACATTCAGTTTTCTGTCCATCGTGAAAATCCTGCTTTTTATTATGTAGATTCATAATGAAACTGTAAAAGTTTGTCAAGAGAAAATTTTGTTTTTTTCAAGAACCTAAAAAAAATGATCAAACTCAACGGCAATATTTATTAACTCTGGCATAGTCTAATAAATTACAATCTCCAAGCTGACAGGCTCTGTGCGCGTCATGGCAGCCAAGCTCGATATTGCCGTGATTCAAATAAGTTAACCCTCTGTTATTGTATCCTTCAGTAAAATTTGGATTTAGCCTGATAGCATCATCAAAGTCTCTGATGGCCTGTTTATAATCACCCCTCTTATTAAAAACACATCCCCTGTTGTAGTAACTATCGGAATACTTTGGATTCAGTCCAATAGCATGATTAAAATCATCAAGAGCCTGTTGATCTTGTCCTGTTTCAGCATAAGCAATTCCTCTGTTGTTATACGCAAGAAAATAATCCGGCTTTAAAGCGATTGCCGCATTAAAGTCTGAAATTGCCAAATGATACCGGCCCATTTCACAATAGCAAATACCCCTGTTAAAATAACTTTGAGCGACGTTTGGTTTTATGGAAACGACCGCGCTAAAATGCTCCAGAGCTTCCTCCTTTCTGCCATGTTCAGACAAAAAAAAGGCCAGTTTGGTGTGAGCCATATAATTTTCCTTCGTGACACGCATAGTGTGATTCCACAGCGCTATGCTGTTTTTCCAATAACCGCATTGTTGCCACGCTAAAATTGCCAGAACGCTTAAAATAACAACGCTTATGGGAACTAAAATCATTTTCTGAAGCTTTTCCTGTGACACCAAAAGTGGAATACCCCACGCCACCATAATGAAAATTCCAATAGAAGGGATGTAAGTATAGTTGTCGGATTGTGCCCTTGAACTGACCTGCATGATTCCGATAACGGGTAAAATGGTTATAAGATACCAGAACCAACCCACAACGAGAAACGGCAAGCGTTTCATCACTCTTACAACGATTATACTTATGAAAAGAATCAGAATAACGGAACACAAAAATTTCCAGAAAGGAACCTGCAATGAGAAAGGATAATAAACAGCCATGTCACGCGGCCAGAAAGTTTTCTCCAAATACGTGATAAAAGCAATAGGGGCATTAGCAAGACGTGATGTTAAAAGATAACTGTAAAAATCATGATCCTGGGATAAGGTTTTTAGATACGGCCTTGCGTAAACCGTTATAACAGAGAAAATTACTGAAAGAATAAAAAAAGGTATTTTTTCAATGAATTGTTTTAATAAGGCATTGCTTTCTCCTCTTTGAAAGCGGAGAAGGCCCAGCGGCCAGTAATCCAAAAGAATCATGACAAAAGGCAGAGTAACAGCCATTGATTTGCTCATCAACGCCAGAAAAAAAAAGCAAAGGACCAAGAGATACCTTTTTACATCCGGTTTTTCCTTGTACAGGATATAAAGGCAAAGCGTAAGCATCCCGAAAAAAGCACACAATACATCTTTCCGCTTCGTTATCCAGGCCACCGTTTCCACATGCAGGGGATGCAGCG
>DJVN01000078.1:0-7968 GCA_002441205.1 Syntrophaceae bacterium UBA6255
CGTTAACATCGAAGAGCTACCATTCCCGGATTATGAAGGATTTGGCTTCGATAAATTATTGTTATCGATTCCAAATCAAATCGGCATGTGCGAATATAATACCTTGCCAATAATTACAAGCCGGTCATGCCCCTTCAAATGTACTTTCTGCTTTCATCCCAGCGGACAGAAATTCCGGCAGCGCTCACTGGATAATGTTTTTTATGAAATCGATTATCTGGTAGAAAAATTTCACGTCAAATATTTATCCATTCAAGATGAGCTGTTTGGTCATAATATAGAAAGAGTTAAAGCGTTTTGCGATAGAATAAAGTCATATGGAATTAGGTGGCTGGCGAATTTTCGCGTTACAGATGTCACGCCCGAGCTTGTAGAAATATTAAAGGACGCGAATTGTGCAATCATGGCATTCGGAATAGAGAGTGCGGACAACTCGGTGCTAAAAAGCATGAAAAAGGGCATTACAATTGAGCAAACCGAACGGGCTTTAGAATTGGTTTATAAAGCAGGCGTAGGTATACAGGGAGTTTTGATTTTTGGCGATATTGCGGAAACGATTGAGACGGCCCAAAAGACACTGGACTGGTGGAAAAACCACATTCATTATGAACTGCAGCTTAGCGCAATAATAACTTATCCCGGTACTGAAATTTATAATTATGCTTGTTCCCATGGAATAATAAAAGACAAAATTCAATATATAAAGGACGGATGCCCGCTCGTTCGTCTCTCCAAGATGTCGGATAAAGAATATAAATGGTTATTTGCACAGCTCGCGTCCTTGCCTCGCTTGACCCATACAATTCCCAATCAAAGCACAATAGCTAAAATTGATTACGAGAATGCAAGCATAGATGTCAAAGGTCTTTGCATATCGTGTGACACCGAAAACCAATGGAAAGCGAGACTTTTTATACTGGAAACATTAACGTGCAAAAATTGTGGGAGAAGACACATTGCCCCCATCCCTGCAAAAATCATAGAAAGAATCAACAAAAATGTTGAAAGATTAATTGGTCTTTATGGCAAAATTGCTTTTTGGGGTATCAATTCTTATTTTTATTCACTTTCCGAAAAGTTGAATATTAAATCACATGATAAAGTATTTTACGTAGATAAGTCCGATGTGCGATGCGGGCTTGAGGTGGCTGGGCACATCATTCATCCTCCCGATTTAATCAATGATGAAGATATAAAATGTATAGTTGTTTCTGTGGTGCAGTATTTTGCCGGCCTAAAAAAACCGATTGAAGATGAATATCGAAAAGTGGAAAAAGTATTAAGTATATCGGATTTAATATGTGATAATGTAGAAACAAAACTTTAGCATTTATGCGAAATTCTGAAGAATGTTTGTTAATGATATTATCCTAAATAAAGTATATTCGGAGAACATATGAGGAATAATCAATCTGATAAAAATATTGATGTGAGCATAATTGCTCCGGTTTATTTTAATCAGGAATCCCTGAATATTCTGTTCGACAGAATCAAGAAAAATGTCATTGAAAAAAATCTCGGGAAAACCTTCGAACTCATTTTCATAGACGATGGTTCAGGAGATAACTCGCTAAATGTCCTTCTTGATTTGAAAAAAGACTATCCTGAATATATCAAGATTATAAAACTTACACGTAATTTCGGTCAGGGACCCGCGATAACCGCCGGTTTAAGGACAGCGAAAGGTCAATTCATCATCAGTATCGATGCCGATTTGCAGGATCCTCCAGAGCTGATGAACGAAATGATTCAATCCCATTTTTCAGAGGGCTTTGAAATTGCCGTGGGCATTCGCCAGGAAAGAAAGGAATCGCTGTACCGAAGAGCAGGGTCCAGCCTGTGGTACAGAATTTTAAGAAAGCTGACGTTCCCGCAGTTTCCGGAAAAAGGATTCAATTATTTCGGTATCGGTAAAAAAGTAAAGGATATGGTGTTGGAAGATGTCAGCAACGGCAGCCAATTATCCAATGTGCTAATTGTGTGGACCGGTTTTCCCATGAAAAACCTTCCCTACACCAGGCAGAGCCGGCCGCACGGCAAATCGCGATTCAGTCTGCTCAAAAAAATTCATGCGATGTTCGACAGCCTCGTTTCATTTTCATTTTTTCCCATCCGGGTGATGACCGTGCTGGGTTTCATAATTTCATTTTTAGGCTTCGGTTATGCCGCCTTGATTTTTTTCAGCAAGCTGTTGGGAAATCCCTTCCCCTACAAAGGATGGGTCCCCATGATGATTCTCATACTGGTTTTGTCGGGTTTTCAAATGCTGATGATAGGTATCATGGGTGAATATATATGGCGCACGCTAGATATTGCCAGAAAAAGAAGTACGTATGTGATTGAAAAAATATTTGAATGATTGGAAGTCAAGGGTCTGTTATGAGAAAAACAACCGTGAAACCAAAAATAAAAAAGACATCCCGCGGGAACAACGCTTCAAATCCTTCATGGTCAAAATTCACCTGGCGTTCTTTTCCCATCAAACAACAGCCGGTCTGGCCCGATAAAGGTGTCTATGAAGAGACATTGAAAAAACTCTCCGGTCTGCCGGCGCTGGTATTTGCCGGTGAAACGCGAATGCTGAAACAGAACCTGGCCGACGCGCAGGAAGGGAAAGCCTTTGTGCTGCAGGCAGGCGACTGTGCTGAGGATTTTTCACGCTGCAACGGTCCGCGAATCCACGATCTGCTGAAAGTCATACTGAAGATGTCGATTATTATCGCTTATGCCGGGGAAAAGAAGGTCATCAAAATAGGCCGCATTGCGGGGCAATACGCAAAACCGCGCTCATCAGATACGGAGATAATCGGCGGTTTGAAAATCCCCATCTATCGCGGCGATATGGTCAACAGTCCGGAGCCGGACCTGAAAGCACGAATACCCGATCCCCGTAGAATACTGGAGGGCTATTTCCGCGCGGCGGCCACCTTGAATCTTGTCCGGGCCTTTACCAAAGGCGGGTATGCGGCGCTGGATAAAATAAAGTCATGGTCCGATGCCAGTTTCGGCTCTTTCCCCGCCAGCAGAAAATACGACGAACTCGTCAATGGAATAAAAAAAGCCGTCAGTTTTACGACCGCAATGGGCATTGACATCAAATCGCCCCAGTTTAACGAAATAACAATGTATACCTCTCACGAGGCTCTTTTGCTCGAATACGAAGAAGCCCTGACCCGCATTGATACGACCACGGACGACTGGTACGACACAAGCGCCCACATGCTCTGGATTGGTGATCGCACACGTCAGGCGGATGGAGCACATGTAGAATTTCTGCGAGGTGTCGGCAATCCCCTGGGCGTAAAAATCGGACCTGATTACGCAATTGAAGACATCAAGCGTCTCATACAAAAACTTAATCCAGCCAACGAATCGGGTCGCATCACCCTGATCACCCGTTTCAGTGCTGGAAAAATCAAAGCGCTTCTTCCAAGACTCGTCAGCGAAATGAAAAGAGAAGGATTCAGGGTCGTGTGGCTTTGTGATCCGATGCACGGAAATACCTTTGTGAACAAGCAGTCGCAGAAAACCAGGAAATACCAGGATATCCTTGGTGAAATAAAATGTTTCTGGCAGATTCATCAGGCCATGGGAACGACAGCCGCCGGGGTGCATCTGGAACTGACCGGCGATAATGTGACGGAATGCATTGGTGGTAATCGAAAACTTCTTGATAAGCATTTGAAACTGAATTATCAGACCAACTGCGATCCGCGTCTCAACGCTGAGCAGGCGGTGGAACTGGCTTTTGAAATCGCTGAGATTATAAGCTGTTAACGCCACGGTAGTTACATTTTCCGCAGTTCATGTGAAAAAAATAGTTAAAGTGTGTTACCCTGTAAAATTTGAAATAAAGAAAGGATATCAATGAATAAAGTTCAAAAAATCGATACCATATGTCTGATAATCATAACCGGTTTTTCTTTTGCCGTTTTTTACCATTATATTTTGGGAACGTATTTAGGGTTAACATATCCTTATGATACATTTCTGTTCAGGCCTAATGATAAATTTATGGATTTTTTCAATATGCTGGTAAGCCCTTATAGGGATGGGAAATTTCATAATGTTCAATTTCCATTCGGACAACGATTAGCGCAATCTTTTACAATCTTCCCCCCTAATATTGGTTTAGCGATTTTTTTCACTATTTTTATCGGTTTCTTTTTGTATGTTAACTGCTCAAATTTAAAAACATCAATAAAAGAACAAACCATCAAAAATGTGTTTGTTTTTTCATTGATGACATATCCGTTTCTTATGGTTGTGGATAGAGCAAATATTGAAGCTTTTGTTTTTATATTTTTGTATTTGTTCATACATTTTTACAGAAAGCAGCAGACACTTATAAGCATCGTATTCTTGTCCTGTGCCATTTCCATGAAGCTTTTTCCGGGCGTGTTTGTGATTCTTCTGTTGTCGGACAGGAAATACAAAGAAGCCGTTTATGCCTGTTTTCTGGTATTGTTGATTTCCGTGATAGGGTATTTTTCCTATGATGGAAATATGGTTGAAAACATAAGAGCACACATGATTACTTTAAATTTTTATAGCATGGCTTATTCCATTGGCAATGAAGGTTTGTACTTCGGGAATAGTCTGTGGGGACCTGTCAAATTGATGATCATAGGAAGCGGAATAAAATGTTCACCTGCTTTGGCGACCAAAGTGTATTCCATTTCAGTCATGATTTTGTTTGCCTTCATCTCTGTTTACATAATCTTTAAGGAGAAGATATTCTGGAAAAAAATCGCGTTGCTGGTGTTTTCTATGAATTTATTTCCGTTCGTTTCCGGTGATTATAAACTTATCCACATATTCCTTCCTTTATTCCTGTTCATCAACAATGAAAACAAAGACCGGTTTGACTGGTTATATGCCGTTCTGTTCGGTCTGCTCCTGATACCGAAAGCATACGTTCACTATCGTCTTAATCCGGAAATCACGTCGTCGATTATCATCAGCCCCTTGCTTATGGCTTTTTTTGCAATCGTGATTATGTCGCAGGGGCTGTTCGCCGGTATCCGGAAAAACAAGGCCGGTTAAAATGCCGGAATATTTTCATACATGGATTCATGTCGATACGGTGTTTAATTTAAAATGAAGATAAGTATTTTGGGCGCACGGGGACAAATTGCCAGAAGCCTTATTTCTCTTTATATAGAGAAGAGTGAATTATCAGGCCTTGCGCTTTATTCCAGAGATCCTGAAAAGTTGAGGTTGGAAATAAAGGATGCAGTAGTTTATTCCTCGGAGGATTTCCCGCGTCATAATCATGATGTCATTATCAATTGCATCGGCATCCCCACTGTCAAGGGTGTTCCTAACAGAGCCTCAGACGTTTTCGATATCCACGAGCGGTGGGATAATCTGATCCTTCAATATCTTAATCGAAATCAGAAAGCCCTTTATATCAGCATGAGCAGCGGCGCCGTGTACGGCAGGAATTTTCAAAATCCTGTTGATGAAACGTGCTGTTTGCTGCAAGGGATAACAGAAATTTCTCCGGCTGATTTTTATGGGGTGTCCAAATTGAATTGCGAAGCCAAACACAGAGCTCATGAAAAATTCAGCATCGTTGATTTGCGGATTTTTAGTTATATCAGCAGATTTATTGATTTTAATTCAAACTTTCTTGTCTCTGAAATCCTGACGGCTTTAAGAAATAAAAAGATTTTTATGACGAACGATCACAATATTGCCAGAGACTATCTACATCCTGAAGATATGATGCAGATTCTCTCGCTTATCATTAAACGATGGCAGAAAACCGGTTTTATCAATGACGTTTTCGATGTGTACAGCAAGAAACCGATAACCAAAATGGACCTGCTGGAGAGTCTTGCGAAAAAATTCAATCTTCAGTATGAAATAAAAAAAGAACTCCATGTTGATGCTTCCGCTACCGGCTTTAAAATGAATTATTATTCAGTGAACAAAAAACTCGAAAAAATCGGATATGAACCACGCTATTCTTCTCTGAATGCGATATTAAAAGTATTTGGTGAGGTATTATGAAAAAAATTTCAATCGTAACCGCGTGTTATAATGAAGAGGAAAATGTTGAAGCTCTTTATCAGGCAGTCAAAAAAATATTTCAGGACAAGTTGAATGATTACGCGTACGAACATATCTTCATTGATAATGCCTCCCAGGATAAGACCGTTGCCATTTTGAAGAGAATGGCGGCTGGCGATAAGAATGTTAAAATCATCGTTAACTCTAGGAACTTCGGTCATATTCGTTCTCCATTTTATGGTCTTTTGCAGGCTTCAGGAGATGCTGTAATATCATTAGTGGCTGATTTTCAGGACCCCCTGGAGATGATTCCGAAATTTGTCAAAAAATGGGAAGAAGGGTTTAAAATCGTTGTAGGCGTGAAGGAGAAGAGCGATGAATCTTCAATTTTCTTTAGCATCCGAAAGGTTTACTATAAAGTTGTTACGAGGCTTGCCGAGGTTGACCTCATCGATAACTTCACCGGATTTGGCCTGTATGATGGAAGCGTTATTGAAATACTGAAAAAAATTCCAGATGCTTATCCTTATTTCCGCGGACTGATATGTGATATCGGTTTTGAAAAAGCGACGATAGAATATCATCAGCCTGCCCGGAAGCGCGGTATCACAAAAAATAATTTTTATACACTATTTGATATGGCTATGCTGGGAATCACAACGCATTCCAAGGTTCCCTTACGGCTGGCCAGCATGCTCGGGTTTGGAACGGCCATATTAAGCATGTTGGTTGCTTTAGGTTATTTTGTTTATAAAATTTTATTCTGGAACAGTTTTCAGGTCGGCCAGGCGCCGCTGGTCATCGGGCTGTTTTTCTTCTCGTCCGTTCAATTGATATTTATCGGTATTATCGGGGAGTATGTCGGGAATATCTACACGCAGGTTTTGAAGCGTCCGCTGGTGATTGAGAAAGAAAGAATAAACTTTTCAGAAAAAGATCAAAATTAAAAGGTGGAAATGGTTATGAAAGCAGTTATTTTAGCAGGAGGCATGGGCACGAGAATAACCGAAGAATCGGTATTAAAACCGAAGCCTATGATCGAAATCGGCGGGAAGCCTATTCTGTGGCATATCATGAAACTTTACACAAAATACGGGATCAATGAATTCATCATTTGCCTTGGGTACAAGGGCTTCGTGATTAAGGAGTACTTTGCCAATTATTACCTTCATGAATCGGATGTTACCTTTGATTTTTCCAACAAAAATGAGAAGCTGGTGCATGCGCATACGGCCGAACCATGGAAAGTGACGCTGGTAAATACCGGTGCGGATACAATGACCGGTGGCAGGGTGAAAAGAATAAAAGATTATATAGGAAAAGAAACTTTCCTTTTGACTTATGGTGATGGACTTTCCAACGTGAACATCAAAAGTTTAATTTCATTTCACAGAAAGCACAAAAAACTGGTAACAGTTACAGCGGTAAAGCCTCCCGGACGTTTCGGCGTTATCGACCTCGATGGAAAAGATAACGTATCGAGATTTCTGGAAAAACCGGAAGGAGACGGGCACTGGGTCAGTGGAGGATTCTTTGTGATGGAGCCCGGGATATTTGATTATCTGGAAGATGACAAAACCATACTGGAGAGAAAACCATTGGAGACACTGGCCTGCGAAGGAAATTTGAAGGCCTACAGGCATGAAGGTTTCTTCTACGCGATGGATACGCTGAGAGACAAAATATATCTTGAAGAACTTTGGAATACAGGCAAGGCGCTGTGGAAGGTCTGGAAATCATGAGAAATGTTTCCAATAGATTCTGGAAGGGGAAAAAAGTTTTTATAACAGGACACACCGGTTTTAAAGGGTCGTGGCTTTCCTTCTGGCTTCAGGCAGTGGGTGCCGATGTTACCGGCTATGCACTCCGACCTCCGACGCATCCGAATCTTTTTGAGCTTCTGAAACTGAAATCGAAAATCAAATCCGTTCATGGCGATGTGCGGGATTT
>DJVN01000078.1:8003-12099 GCA_002441205.1 Syntrophaceae bacterium UBA6255
GACCTATGAAACAAATGTGATGGGGACTATTAATCTGCTGGAGGCCTGCCGGGAGAATAAAAATTTAAAGGCAATTGTTAATGTAACGACGGACAAGTGTTATGAGAACAGGGAAAATCCTGAGATAGCCTATAAAGAAAATGAGCCAATGGGCGGTTTCGATCCTTATTCGAATTCCAAGGCCTGTTCGGAGCTGGTGACGGATTCTTACCGAAAATCATTTTATAAGTCGGGAGAAAAAATCGGCATAGCTACGGCACGGGCCGGAAATGTTATCGGCGGCGGCGATTTCGCGGCCGACCGGCTGATTCCCGATTGTATCTGCGGCATCATGAAGGGAGAGAAAATCATTGTCCGGAATCCGGATTCAACACGGCCCTGGCAGCATGTTTTGGAGCCTTTGGCCGGATATTTGATGCTGGCGGAAAGTTTATGCAAATCACCAAAGGTTTTTTCCGCAGGTTGGAATTTCGGTCCCAAGGAAAAAGACGCTAAGTCCGTACGAGATATTATGAATACATTCTGTAAATCATGGGGCAATGATGCAATATATGAAATTAAGAAAAACCCTGATGCCTTGCATGAAGCCAGTTACCTGAAACTTGATTCCTCCAAGGCAAAAAAGAAGCTTTTATGGAAACCAAGATGGGACAGTTTGACCGCTGTAAAGAAGACGGTGGAATGGTACAAAGTTTATCAAGCAAAAGGGGATTTAGACGAAATTACATCAAGACAAATCGAGAGTTATTATGGATAGAAAGAAAATATTAAGTCTTTTAAAAAAATATTATGAAGAAAATTTATATTCAGGAAAAAAGTCAAAGAGTTTTAAAAAAGGACAAAGAATATCTTACGCGGGAAGAGTTTATGACGAAAAAGAACTGATTAATCTTGTGGACGCCTCTTTAGATTTCTGGCTTACCACCGGAAGGTTTGCTGACGAATTTGAAGAGAAATTCGCCTCATTTTTAAAAATAAAGCATGCGTATCTGGTCAATTCCGGTTCCTCCGCCAATCTGCTTGCCTTTATGGCGCTTACCAGCGATAAATTGAAAGACAGAAAAATAAAAAGGGGCGATGAAGTCATCACGGTTGCGGCGGGTTTCCCCACCACGGTAACGCCCATTTTGCAGTATGGGGCGGTTCCCGTTTTTGTTGATGTCACCATTCCCGAATACAATGTGGATGTAAATTTACTGGATAAAGCGCTCAGCAAGAAAACAAAAGCGGTAATGCTGGCGCACACGCTGGGTAACCCCTTCGATATTGAAACAGTGAAAAAGTTTTGCGATGAAAACAAGCTCTGGCTGATTGAAGATAATTGCGATTCGCTGGGGTCAAAATATAAATATCAAAATGAATGGAAATACACGGGAACCTTCGGCCATATCGGAACATCCAGCTTTTATCCGCCGCACCACATAACGATGGGGGAAGGGGGCGCAGTTTATACCGATGATCAGGAATTGGCGAGAATTCTCCTTTCGCTGAGAGATTGGGGGCGGGACTGTTTCTGTCCGTCCGGAAAAGATAATACCTGCGGAAAAAGATTCACTCGAAAATTTGGTGAACTGCCGCTTGGGTATGATCATAAATACGTTTATTCCCACTTCGGATACAATCTGAAAGTAACGGATATGCAGGCGGCGATCGGCTGTGCGCAACTGGAAAAGCTTCCCGGTTTTATCGAAAAGCGAAAAACAAATTGGAATCTTCTTAAGAGCAAAGTGTCTCATTTGAGCGATAAATACATTCTTCCCGAGCCTTCTAAAAATTCCGATCCCAGTTGGTTTGGTTTTCTTTTAACCGTCAAGAATGGCATCAAGAGAAGTGACGTCGTCAATCACCTTGAAGAAAACGGCGTGCAGACCAGGATGCTCTTTGCCGGAAATATTCTGAGACACCCCTGTTTCGATGATATGAGAAAGAGAAAAAAGGGGTTCAGGGTCGTTGGAAAACTCAAAAATACCAATCGAATCGTTGAAGATACTTTCTGGATTGGCGTCTATCCGGGAATGACGAAGGAAATGATTTCTTACATGGCCGGACTGCTGGAATAGGCACAGAATTGAAAAGGCAGTTGCTTTTTTTGCAACTGCCTTTTCAATTGTTAAAAAATAAATTTTCTTATTTTGCTGAAAAATATGCTTCTACTTTTTTAAAATTTTCATTAGCGGCGGCTTTGAAATCCTCACGGCCTTTTTTATAGGTCTTTATCCATTCGTTGATGAGTTTTTTCCCTTCTGCCGGGAAAAAAGAAGTCTGCTCCATTGAGGCGATAAACATTTTTTCAGCCTGGTCCTGAAGTGCGGACATAGCCTCAAATGAATTGTCAAATGCCGTTTTGTTAAAATCAACCATCTGTTTAGCGATTTGTTTGGGATCCATATTTTTTTCCTCCATGTTTTTGTTTAATTGTTTTTTTAAATTATTTATTTCTACTTTTTGCTTTTTGGACTGGCCGTTTCGGATGTTGAATTCAGAAACTCCTCCATTTTGGCATAGTTTTGATCAACGGACTCTTTAAAATCGGTAGTGACTTTTTTGTAAATGCTAATCCATTCGTTGATGAATGACTTCGTCTGCGCCGGAATCCAGGGAGACTGTTTGAGCATATTATCCAGAGCCTTGGTTGTTTGATCTTGAAGCATCTGTACGGAATTGTAATATGTCTCAAAGGCCGCCTTATGATAATCAATCATTTGCTTGGTCTTATCTTTGCTATCCATAAAAAACTCTCCTTTCATTTTTTTTGATTTCATCGGTATTATAATCACCATTTTTTATTTGTCAATAGAAAAATGTTGCAATGCAATAAAATTTTATTTTAGCCTTTATTCTACTATATATTATTAATAACAATAACTTATAATGATAGATACTCATGAAAATGACTATAATCCATTATTTATGTTGCAATAAATGATAAAATTTTGTAAATAAGAACCAACAAAACATAAAGGGATATGAATATGGAAGATAATACTCTTTTACTTAAGAAATATAACAACAGAAGGCTGTATGACACTGAAAAAAGTATATATGTTACGCTGGATTACGTTACGAGTGTAGTCAAGGGGGGGCGCAAGATCAAGGTGGCAGACGCCAAAACCGGCGAAGACGTGACTTCAGCCATCCTGACGCAAATCGTTCTGGAAGAGGCGCGTAAGAAAAAATATCTTCTTCCGCCGCCGTTGCTTTATTTGATTATTCAATACGGAGAAAACGTATTGACGGACTTTTTTGAAAAATATCTGGAGCAAACAATCAAAAATTATTTGATGTACCGGAATATGGCTGATGATCAGTTTAAAAAGTGGCTGGAATACGGCGAGAATTTTTCGAAAATGAACCCGCAGGCGATGGCCGGTCTTTCATCCTTCAAGTCGCTGTTTGATTTATTTGCTACGCCGGCTAAAGACACCCAAAAAGGGAACGGCACTCCTGAGCATAAATGATTGATTTGTCATTTTTGAAAACAGAATTATTCTTAGTTGCATAATCCTTGATTTTTGGCCGCATCAAGCGATTTGCAAATGCCAAGATCGCATGCCTTTTTAGCATCCATGCACCCGGATTTTATTTTCTCCAGTTTAAAATAAATATTTGCCCTGTTATTGTATGCGTCTGCGTAATGAGTTTCGAGCTTTATGGCCTTGTTATAATTATCGATTGCATCCTGATATTGTCCCAGTTCACCATACGCAATGCCTCTATTATTATAGGCTCTTATGAAATTCGGGTTCAAATGTATTGCCCTGTTGAAATCCTCGATCGCGGATTGATACTGGCCCATAAATTTGCCGTAAAGCGTGCCTCTTTCATAATATGCCTCGGCGTAATCCGGTTTCAATCTAATGGTCATATTAAAATCATCGATCGCTTTTTGATAGTTACCCGCCTTGACATAGGCATGTGCCCGGCTCATATAGTAGTCATGACAATACGGCGCTATACGAATGGCTTTATCAAAATGATAAACGGCCTGGTTGATTTTACCCTTTTCAAAAAAGGTAAGTCCGCAATTGGCATGAATCCTGTCATTATTTTTTGTCACCATTAATGTGTGACTGAAAAGGGTGATTCCATTTTTCCA
>DJVN01000178.1 GCA_002441205.1 Syntrophaceae bacterium UBA6255
GAAAAGTATCCGAGGTGCGCAACGCGCCGACCGCGGTGTCCAATGTTGTGACCTACGATGTCATTGTCAAGGTGGACAATCCTCAATTGAAATTAAAACCGGGAATGACCGCCAATGTTTCCATTACCATTGAAATGCATCCCGACGTTTTGCGAGTTCCCAACGCCGCCCTGCGCTTCAAACCTGCAGAAACGAATGGCAGAAAAGGAATAAAAACAGAACAACGGGAAACGAAAGGAACAAAAGTCTGGATTCTGGAACAGGACAAACCCAGATCTGTTCAGATAACAACCGGACTCAGCGACGGTAGTTACACGGAGATAAGTTCAGGACAACTCAAAGCAGGTCAGGAAGTTATCACGGACAATCTGAACAATAAAACAGGAAACAGCAGCACCCAGCGTCCGCCCCCGAGGTTTATGTAATGACTCTCATCGAAACCAGGCAGCTCGTCAAAACCTATGATGTCGGGGATGAAGGTGTGCGCGCGCTGGAAAATGTTTCCGTCAGGATTGAAAAGGGTGAGTTTGTCGCCATTATGGGACCATCGGGTTCCGGCAAGTCCACTTTCATGAATATCATCGGTTGTCTCGATCAGCCAACGGCCGGCGAATATACGCTGGATGGTCAGCAAATCAGCGGTTTGTCACGCGATGAACTGGCGGCCATCCGCAACCGCAAGATCGGTTTTGTTTTCCAGGGATTCAACCTGCTTTCCCGGACATCGGCTCTGGAAAACGTGGAACTTCCCCTTCTTTATAATCATGTTCCATCCGTCGAAAGAAAAAAGAAATCTCTTGTCGCATTAAAAATGCTTGGCCTTGAAGGGAGAGAATATCACCACCCCAATCAACTCTCCGGCGGTCAGCAACAGCGGGTGGCGATTGCCCGCGCTCTGGTCAATGAAGCTCCGATTCTGATGGCCGACGAACCGACGGGAAACCTCGACACAAAAACAAGCATCGAGATCATGGAGCTTCTGGTGCAGTTGAACCGCAATTCCGGAACGACGATTATTCTTGTTACGCATGAACCGGATATTGCCACCTTCAGCAAGCGTAACATCCGGTTTGTGGACGGACATATCGTCAGCGATGAAGAGGTGAAAAAATCATGATCAGTATCCTTTCCACTCTCCGAATCGCCCTGAGAGCTTTGTGGGTCAACAAAATGCGCTCGGCCTTGACCATGCTGGGTATCATTATCGGCGTCAGCGCCGTGATTATCATGCTGGCTGTCGGCACAGGTGTCAGCCGGAAAGTTTCCGCACAAATTTCCAGTATCGGCAGCAACTTGATCATCGTTATGCCGGGCAGTTCCTCCCAGGGCGGCGTCAGGATGGGAGGAGGCAGCCAGTCCACGTTAACAACAGCCGACGCGGAGGCTATCGAAAGAGAATGTTCCTCCGTGGCCGCCGTGGCGCCGATGCAATACGGTACTGCGCAGGCGGTGTACGGAAATCAGAACTGGTCAACCGGCATTCAGGGAACGACGCCGGGTATTCTGGAAGTCAAGGATTGCGGTCTAACGGCGGGACGGAATATGAACGAACAGGATCTCCGCAGCGCGACGAAAGTCTGCCTTCTGGGACAGACCGTCGTGGATAATCTTTTCGGAAGCATAGATCCCATCGGCCAGATCATCAGGATAAAAAAAATCCCTTTCACGGTTATCGGCGTTCTGGAGTCGAAAGGACAATCTCTGGGCGGTCAGGATCAGGACGATACGATTATCATTCCATTGAGCACCGCTCAGAAAAAAGTCTTCGGCAGGACCGTTCCCGGAATGGTGCGGTCGATCATGGTCAAGGCGAAAAGCACCGAAGAGCTGACCATTTCGGAAAGGCAAATTACGAATCTGCTGCGTCAACGGCACCGTATCGGCCCCAATAAAGAAGATGATTTCACTGTCATGAATTTGACGCAGGTTCTGAATATGGCGGAACAGACCGCAAATATCTTCGCCCTGCTTCTGGGAGCCATAGCCTCCGTGTCGCTGCTGGTCGGCGGCATCGGCATCATGANNTCATGAACATTATGCTTGTTTCCGTGACGGAAAGAACACGGGAAATCGGCATTCGCATGGCCGTCGGAGCAAAAACATGGGACATCCGCATTCAGTTTATTATTGAAGCCCTGACCCTATCCATGCTCGGAGGCATTGCGGGAATTATCATTGGAAGCGGCGGCTCCTTCATCCTCTCTACTGTTTTTGAAATTCCTTCCGTAGTATCGTTTTTTTCGGTCCTGCTATCATTCAGCTTTTCCGGCCTGGTGGGAATATTTTTCGGTTTCTATCCGGCTTACAAAGCTTCTCTTTTGAATCCTATCGATGCCTTACGATTTGAATAATTGTCAAAGAAAATATCGCATTGACACACACCATGATTCCTTATAGGATCACGCCCTGAAAAAATGTATTCAAGCAGGAAATTATGAACTTCTCCACAAAATACATCTGGCAGAAATGGTCTGTAGCATTCAAAATAATGCCTGTCATGATTTTAGTCGCCGTATTAAAGTTTCTGTTCCATAAATTCGGACTGGAAATCATGGAACTGAATGCCCTCTTCACCAGTCTGGTTGCCGGCACAATATTTCTGATTGGATTTCTCATCACAGGTGTGCTTTCCGATTATAAGGAAAGCGAAAAGATTCCCAGCGAGCTTACGGCATCTCTGAAGTCATTATTTGATGACTCTTACACAATTTATAAAGGCAAGAACTCTGTCCCTGCCCATAATTTTCTGGAATTCCAAAAAATATTTGTTACTTCGCTGATGGAATGGTTTTATAAAAAAGAAAGAACAAAATCAATGCTGGGTAAAATCAGCGCAATGAATGAATTCTTTATTGAGATCGATAAAGAAGGCGTTGCGGCTCCCTATATTGTGAAAATGAAGATTGAACAAAACAGCATCAGAAAAATGATCATGAGAATTGATACCATCCGGGATACTGATTTTATCGGCTCGGCCTATGCGATCGTTGAAGCCATGGGTTTTTTGGTTGTCATTGGTCTGCTCGTTATGACAATTGAGCCTTTTTACGCGTCACTCTTTTTCACGTTACTTGTCACCTTCCTGATTGCCTACATGGTTTTTTTAATCAAAGACCTGGATAATCCTTTTGATTACAGTGATAAGGGTGAAAGCGGAACGGAAATTTCACTCAAGCCGCTTCGCGATCAGGAATCAGCCATGAAAGATTTCAAATAAATATTTTTAGTTGTCATAGGACTAGGTTTATTTGACACCAGCTGTAAAGATCGGTGTAAAACTTTGTTTCTGAAAGTGAGCGTCGGAGAATTTTTATTTGCGTACTTACTTTCAATTAGTAATCTTTAATTCTCAAATCCTCATTTTTATGCTAATTTCGCCATGAAAAATTCGGGCATTTGGAACGTTAAAACTTATTCATATAAAGAACAGTTCATAATGAAAAGATGGATATGCTGATACTGCGAAATTTTATTAGAAATCATGCCACTGCCGGATTCCATAAGTCACTGAGAAATGTTAAAGATGAATGGCGGATTCTTCGTATTCATCGTCGGAATTTAAAACTTGCCGTTGATTTTGCCGTAATGGATAATCTTCGATTACACTTGGGGTGCGGGAATCGCATAAAAAGCAAATGGGTGAATATTGACTTATTTTCTTCAGCCGCCGACCTCAATCTCGATCTGCGAGAACCTTTGCCCTTTAGAACGGACTCTGTGTCAGTTATATATAGCGAGCATTTCCTCGAACATCTTGTATATCCTGAAGAGGTCTCAAAATTTTTGAGCGAATGCATCCGGATATTGAAGCCAAAAGGATTATTCAGTGTAGGTGTTCCTGATACGGAATCCTGCTGTAGAAACTATCTTAACAAAAACGAAGAAGCCTTTCGCATAGCTCGGGAGAAGGGTTGGCATCCTCAAAGATGTAATACCTTAATGCATCAAGTGAACTATCATTTCCGGCAAGGAGAAGAGCATCAATATGCATATGATTTTCAGACGCTTGCTCAGGTTCTCGCCGAAGCGGGCTTTGAAAATATTTGTCGCCGTCAATGGAGCGCCGAATACGATTCGCCTCAATGGGAAGTTGAAGGAACATTATATGCAGATGCGTACAAGCCGGTGTAAATTGAACACATTAAGTTGAACCGTAAATTTCAGCTTCCAAAAAACAATCCTGAAATATTCCGGCTGAACAACCATTCAATCTTTACCGGCAATCAACACAACCGGCGTACGTAATTCGTTTCAATATTTCCTTGACACGAAAGATGCGTGTATACTATACGGACTCCCGCAAAATATAATTTTATCAATTTAATCAATCGATTTTTCGATAAAGGAATCCGGATGAAAGAACAACAATCAGGCTCATTGAAAGTCACGGTAGTTATTATTACCTATAATCGGGCTGAGATGTTAAAGGAAGCTCTTGCGTCGCTCACTACGCAATCGCGTTTTCCTGACGAAGTGCTGGTGGTAGATAATAATTCTTCTGATCATACAAAAGCGGTGGCGGAGAGTTTTAAAGGCAGATTGAATATGAGTTATGTCTTTGAACCCGTCCAGGGAGTCTCTTCGGCCCGCAACGCCGGCATAAGGCATGCCCAGGGAGACATCATCGTCTATCTGGACGATGATTGCATCGCTGAAAAAGACTGGCTTTATTATATGGAGATACCCTTTATCAGAGATCCTTCCATCGGTATGGTGGGCGGCCAAATAGGGAACTGCCGGGTCAAGGGGACATTAATCGAGGATTATTGTATCGCTGCGTCTCTGTTGAGCGTGGAAAAATAGCAGGGAAGAACAACACCGATGATTCCACATATCTTGTCAACTAAAAAAGGATACGGCAATGGATATTTACTGAAGATCAATACCTCCGCGATGATTATGCCGATGTTTCCCGCCGCCAACCTGGCCATCCGCAAGTCTGCGATACAGGAGGTCGGTTTTTTCGACACCGAATGCAAAACCAGCGGAGAGGATAATGACATATGCATCAGAATGCTCAAGAGTAAGTGGGAAATGTTTTACGAACCCCGGGCAACTATTATGCACAAGCACAGAACGAGTCTCAGGGGACTTTTGAAACAATGGTACGGTTACGGAACGTATCAACCCTACCTCTTTAAAAAACATACACCCAAGTGTCTGGAAATAGTTTATCAGAGCAATAAAAGTAAACTCAACTGGACCTCACGGCGTTTTTATAAGATTCTCGGAATAAATGTTCCTTTACATATAATGATTCATGTCACCCCATTTTATATTTTACATGCGTTCCTGTTGACACTGATTTTATCACTGATTATCAAATCGCCTTTATTGTTCGCGTTCGTCTTGCTGGGAGGATTAAGCAGCTGGTTGTATTATTCCGGATGGTCATTTTTGCGCAACTGCATAACCGGGAAAACCTTCCGCGGGATTCCTTATGCTCTCATCCGGTATCTTCTGAACTGGGCTTTTGTGTTCGCCGCATTCAAGACGGGGCTAAAAATGGGCGTCATCTATTTTGCTGTCACCCGCTGGCGTGATCTTGATGAATGAAAAGGACACATGCGCCGGTCGCTGCCGTTGATGAAGGCCTCTCCAAAAGACTGGTTGAATAATTTGGAGATAAGTCATGAGGTCATGTTTTTGAAAGCGGTACATTATGAATAGCGGCGATATTTCTCCGGTCAGCTTTAATTACGACAAAAAAGTGACGTATGGCGGCAGAGTGCCATATGAAAGCCATGATAATCCCGCCTATGATTTTGTCTGGAAAACCGTGGAAAGGCTGGGGATGGGGACGTCTCGAAACCCTCTGAGCAGCATCATCAAACCGGGGAACACCGTTCTAATCAAGCCGAATCTAATAGACAGCATTCCGGGAACATATACCCGGCCGGAAGTTGTCAGGCCGGTCATTGACATGGCGGTGGCAGCCGGCGCGGGAAAAATACACATAGCGGACGCAGGTATTAACTTTATTGAGACGGAGCAAACACTGGACGCCACACATTATTCCGAAATGGCCTGGTGTTTACAGAGGCGACATCCCGCCATCACAATAGAGGCGTTGAATTTAAACAGACTTCCCCGCTGGCGTTGGGTGTTTTTGGGAGACGGCAGCAGTTTTTACAACAGCGGATACAGGAATGATGAAGCCGCTTTTGATTACGGCGAGCCATTATTGAATCACAAATATTATCTGACCGCAGACCGTTTAGGAAGGTCACCCGAAGGAAAACCTCTGGGCTGGTACGCCATCAGCGACAGCATATTGGACGCCGATGTCGTCATCAATATGCCGAAAATGAAAACACATTGGACAATGCTGGTCACCCTTTCCATGAAAAATCTTGTCGGCTGCACTGTGGCCAGCACCTACGATCACAAAGCGGGCAACGGCGCGAACCTGGCCCGCATTCCGCATTGCCATGTCCGCAAAACCAATTATTTTGACAATGATATCTCAGCGCGGGTGCTGCAGGATTTGAATAAAATAATTCTCTACTGCGATAAGGACGGGCGGCTCAAGAAAAGAAAGCAGCGGAACTATCTGACCGTCATTGACGGGATAGATGCCATGGAGAAAAGTCAAACGCCGCTTTATAATTCAAAAGGCAAAAGAAGGATGAGCCACATGGTTCTGGCGGGTCAAGACCCCGTTTCCACGGACATGGTGGCCTGTCGAGCGATGGGATACGATTACAGGCAAATACCTGTATTGAAAAATAGCGAAATGGATAACACCCACAAAATAGGCAATTACAATAAGGACAATATCGTCATCCTGGGAGAAAATCTGGATACCAGAATAAATCATGTATTCGGATTCAACGACCTCTGGAAAAAAGATGCCAAATGTCTGGCAATAAAAAAATTCTCTTCGCCAAAGATTCGAACGGTGACAAAAAAAGGGAAAAAAGTGATTGCCATTATTGATAACTGCACGGCCGCGCACCTAATGTATGGCAAGGGAGATTTATTGACGATGTCCGGAAAAGGCAATACGTACGTTGCTGAATTACCTTTATCGGAAAAGGAGGTTTGTATCTTTGCACACGACCGGTATCTGAATTCCATAAATAAACAATGCGATTTCGCGTGAACCCTTATCATCATGCTGATAGAAAATAATACAAACAATAAGAAACGCGCGTACCTGGAAGAAAATTACGGCAGGAATATTCTGCCGTTGTCCATGATCGAAAACGCATGCTTCCCCGGCCATGAGCCAATCGAGATATTTTTATATTATAAAAAAGAAACGCCTGTGGAAAAACTTAAAGCAAGTTTATGGAAAGCCGCCGAACATTACAATATTTTTTCCAGCCGGTTGATTATGATTGACGACAACAAATTCGCCTTACAGTACTGCACGGATAGTGTCGTCATTAAAATTTTACCGCCGGTGGATGTCGCCTCTGATAATATTAACATCGATGATATCAAAAAAATGATGATTCATGTCCAAACCCTTCCGGGCGAACCGCTTTTTGTCGTTACGGGAATACCGCTGAAAGACGGAATATTGGGCGCCATCAGCTGTTCTCACGCACTGGTTGACGGAATTTCATTGATGCTGTTCTTATACGTATGGGGATGCATCATTGAAGGCCGGGACTTTCCCCGTCCGTCACCTCAAAGATTGTTCAAGGGCAATCCCGTACGCTTTGATGAAATTGATAAGATATTCATTCCCCCGTTATCCGAATTGAGCCCCGCAATTCAGCATCGGGTTCAGTCTGCCCGCAGCATCAAAACATACACCACCGGCGAATACCTGTCGGATGAATTTATCCATGAAATTAAAAATCAGTCACAAACAGAAAACGCGGAACACGTGATTTCCGATAATCAAATCATCACCGCTTTTTTATTAAAAAAATATCATGATGTTCTTCTGCCGGACGCCGATAAGATTAAATTAATCACGCCGGTCGATCTCAGGAATGTTCATTCCGGTATCGATGCAATTTACATGGGCAACGCGGTGATTACCGGTATTGCCGAATTTACAAAAGATGAAATTCGCGGCATGTCGTTACATCGGATTGCCTGGCGCATTAAGCAATCGGTCGTCAGACCCAGAGATGAAAATGCGGTTAAAGAAATCTCGTATTTATCGGAGCATGGCGTGGAATTTAGCGACAATGTATTGAAAAATCATATTCCGCCTGACATGGAAAGAGATATCGTTTCAATCAACTTGATCCACTTGAACGACCTCGATTCACTGGGGCTGGGTGCCGATATCGGGAGCATCTTATATGTCAGTTCGGGCTCCGTGCAGGCGAACTTTACCATGTTGAAAGAAAAACGTGGCAGAATATTTGTGCAAATAACCGGCAGGTATCCGTTTGTTTAAATTCCATTCCGAGAATGTCTTTGCGCTTTCAACCTGTAAAAGACAAATAATCATTCTCAACGAATATGCAATCTTTCAATCCATAATAAACACACTTTGCTCAACACATTTTGAAGCCAATAGTGCCTTGACATTCAAAAGCATCTTCACTTATAGTTCGTAAACTTTTATCAATATCAACCCAACATACGAATATTCTATTGGAATTATTATAATGAAAATTGATGATGAAGCGAGTATTAAATATCTGGAAGAAAATTACGGCAAAAACATTCTGCCATTATCAATAGGTGAGAATAAATACTTTGTAGGTTCAAGACCATTGGACCTTTTGTTATTTTATAAGAAAAACACATCTATATTAAAACTTCAAGACAGTTTTTTAAAAGCTGCTGAGCATTACAATCTTTTTTCAAGCCGCTTGATTATGATTGGTCAAAACAAATTTGCATTACAATACTGTACAGATGCAATTAAAATTAATATTTTACCACCTATTAATGAGACTTTTGATAATATTAATATCGATGACGTAAAGAAAATGATAGTACCTGTTAAAACATTACCGGGCGAACCGCTTGTTGCCATCACAGGAATACCGATAAAGGATGGAGTGTTTGGTGGAATCAGTTGCTCACACGCAATTACTGATGGGATTGCATTGATGCTTTTCCTGTATGCATGGAGTTGCATAATAGAAGACAGGGATTTCCTGCTTCCATCACCCAAAAGATTATTCAAGGGGAATCCTCTTCGTTCTGATAAAATCGATAAAGTATTTATACCCCCATTATCCGAGTTGAGCGATGAAATTCAGAATCGAGTTAAATCAGATCATGTAAAAACATACGCTAAAAGAGAATACTTTTCAGATGAATTTCTCAATGAAATTAAAAATAAAGCAAAATCGGAAAATGCAGAATACAATATTTCCGATCATCAAATAATGACTTCTTTTTTATTAAAAAAATATCATAATTACATTCTGCCTGATACTGACAAGCTTAGATCGACCACTCCCTTTGATATCCGGGAGATACATCCTGATATTGATTCCATGTATATTGGCAATGCAGTTTGTATGAGTTATACCGAATTTACCAAAGATGAAATCGATAAAATGTCTATATATGAGATTGCTAATCGCCTAAAGAAATCAATCAATAGCGTGAGAAATGAGAACTACATAAAAAAAATAATATATTTATCGAAGTATGGGATAGAGTGGGATGACGATTTTATAAATAGTCCTGCGTCTGATACAAGCAACGATATAGTTTCAGTCAATTTAACCCATTTTAATGACCTTGAATCTATGTTTTTGGGTCCAGATATTGGGAGTATTTTATATATTAGTTCACCAGCACCAAATCAAACAAGTTTTGTTATTTTGAAAGAAAAAAGTGGCAGGATATTTGCCGAGATAACAGGCAGGTATCCATTAACGTAAATTGTATGTCTAATAGGTTGTTTATCGCTATTTCACGGAAGTCAGAACAAGGGATTTATACTTGTCGAATATGATGATTTCAGCTATAAAAGCTCATCGTCCGCTCACAATTGTCTTTGCCATGCTCTCGTACGAGGGAGATGCTGGGCATTATAATGGTTCATTCAAATTGGCAAGGAGCCTCAGGGCTAGTGGACATCGGATTTTCTACATCGGCCTAGCCGATTCGGCGCAGCTTGTCAAAGATCAAGGGTTCGAGTTTATTTCGTTTGCGGAAGATTTACTGCCTTTAGGGTATGAGAAAAAAAATGCAGTCTCTCAATCCACTCCCGGGAACAGGGTGATACGTAAATGGCGTAAGAGGTGTAATGACGAACGTCTATTCAAAGAGTATCTTCGCCGGATCGTAGACGGTCGTCTCGATGAGCGTCTGCTGTCCTGCAATCCTGATCTGCTGATTTGCGATATCTTTCTCTCGTTTGTGGCTATGAGAGCCCTGTATGTTGGAATTCCGGTCATAACAATTAATCCCCTTCTGTCTGTGTACCGTAATCCATATATTCCGCCTATCTGGTCATCTTTCACTCCCCGCCGAACATGGTGGTCTGCTGTTATCGTTCTGGGCTCTTGGCATTGGCTACGCTTCAAGTTCTTATTTTGGGATAGACTGGTTCGCCCTCTCACGGGTGAGTTCAGATCTCCAACCGGCATATGGGGGCACTGGGGATTATTCCTGCGAATAGCTAAACGATCGGGTTATCCATGTGAGGAAAATAAAACATACCGGTTTGCTGCATGGGGACCATATCTCATTCTTCCAGAGATCGTCTGCGGCCCAAAGGCTTTCCAACTTCCGGGAAGTCCCGAAGACGGAAGGAGATACATGAGTACAGTCGATTTTTCACGTGACGAGAAGCCTTTCGACGCAGGCTGTCTGGATGAAAAAAAACCTCTTATTTACTGCTCTCTCGGCTCGATCCCACTTTCATATTCCCATTCGCAGCGTTTCTTCAAGGCGGTCATAGATGCCAGCCGCTTGAGGAGAGGCTGGCAGTTTGTGCTGAACGTTGGCAAACAATATGACTCGAGTCACCTGGGATCGCCGGAATCAAATTTAATGATCTGTCAGTGGGTCCCCCAACTCTCTCTGTTGAAAAAGGCATCCGTAATGGTGACGCACGGGGGATTGAATTCAATCATGGAATGCATCAATTTCGGTGTGCCAATGGTGATTATGCCTGGCCTCTGGGATCAACAGGGTAATGCGGTCAGGGCTGTTCACCACGGTATCGCCTTAAAAACAAACATGGCCCGCATCACACCTGAGATACTTATTAAGTTTGTCGAACGTGCCTTGGAAGATGAAAATATGCGACAGTCGCTGGCAACAATGAGGCAGAAAATCGCCGCTGAAGAAGATATGGAGAAAATTATACGGTTCATCGAAAACACATGTACGGCATCTTTTAAGCTATGAACTTGGAGATATTCTTTTCCGCATCTTTTTGTCTTTAAGAATCGTGTTGAAATGTATTTTTATGCTCTACAATAATCTTGAAAATTCATGAATTTCCTTTCTGAAGAAAACTAGAATAACAGCTTTTGTCAAAATGTAAGATTTCAATCTGTAATTCTCAAATCTGATGATTGTTTAATGCTGAGGAGTGGTAGGTATAACAATTGACAGGTCATGTCTTGATTGGATACTTTCTCTTAAGTTCAATAAAGGACCGGGCATTAAGATCATTCATCACGACTATTATTCTTTTAATTTTCTATCTACGAATACTCTGCAAATTCTGAAATCGGAAACCAGTCTCGTAATCACTGGAAAATGTCTCGCTCCAAAAATCGTTAATCTGCACAATGTACCTGGCACTATGAGAAATTTTTCTTTTTCTATTC
>DJVN01000233.1 GCA_002441205.1 Syntrophaceae bacterium UBA6255
GTCCATTACGCGCCGGGCGGCATGTTTGTTAAAGGCATGCCTGTAATTGAAATCGAACAGTGCGAAACCCTGGGCACCGTCGGCGACATCGTTCTGGCTGATTTCTCCCAGTATATCATCGCAAATAAAGGGGATATGATGGAGGCCGTGAGCGTCGATGTTCAATTCGTTTTTGCGCAGACCATTTTTCGCTTTATTTACTACTTTGACGGCCAGCCGCGATTTGCGGAACCGATCACGCCCTACAAAGGCGTTTCAGGTGCAAAGGTAAGCCCGTTCGTTGTTCTGGAAACGAGGTCCTAAACGTTATTGCGGCCCTTGTGTCTCTAGAACCGGGGGCCGCAATATAATCATCAATGAGAGGGAGAATAAAATGAACGCACAATTGAATGATGAATTTGCGGACTTCCTGGCAAAAAGTGAACTGGTCCAGGAATTTAGAAATAAACAGCGGAAAGACTTGGAAATAAAACGCGCTGCGGCGATTGACGCCCGAGTTTCCCTTGATGCTGAACGTGAAGCGGTTTCCGCGCAGATTGCCGGTCTGAAAAAGAACCTTACCGCGCACCTTAAGCGGCTTGAAGACGAAAAGCGGCAGGTGCAGCTTGAAGCGGAAGATCAACTAGCGCCACTTCTAATTCGCCGGCACGCCCTGGAATGCGAAATCCAACAACACAAAGATTTTCTTACGTTGAATTACGACAAGCGCATTGACCAAGCCATTGAACTATTCCGGAAAAAGATGAATGCGGTTCTGGGCGAACCCGCAACACGCACAGTGGCAAAGGGGCCAAAAATGCTATCCGGGAAATACACGGCAACAATTTTTTCAAACCATGCCGCAGTTTTGGATTGTCTGGAATATTGCCGGGGTGCCGTCCGTGAGCTTGAATCAATGAAAACCGATTGCACAGCTTACGATTCGTCACGAATCGATGAACTCATAAAAAACGTGCCTAACCATAAAGAACATAAAGAGACTTCTGCCTTGCTGGGATCACAACAGGCGGATGCCCAGGATTGGTTCACGGAGGCCGCAGTAGCGGCGTTGATGAGGTCTTAATTAACCGCTGCCACCTCCGCAGCGGCAATAAGGCCGTCGCCGGAACGCTACCAGGCTGACTTTCGGCGGCGGCCAATAATAAGAGGGGGCACACTATACGACATGAACAACGATAAAAACACCAGAGTTGAAGAGACTAAAAGAGAAATCGCCTTCTTTGCTATTTACGGATTGATTTTCGGCATTCTGAAACCAGGAAGCAAAGCGGAATTCGCCGAAGCGCACAGGGTTATTTTTGATCGGAATTCTTTGGAATTAAAGCAATTGGCGGCGCTAATGAGCACTGATTCCGAAAGGATACAAAAAGAGATATTCGCCATTTTAACGGCGGCAGGTTTCCCGTGCGATACGGAAAGGAAGCATTAGTTTTTACCAAGTATTTCTCCAAAGGTGCGCAAATGAATAAACGTTCTATTGAACCCCTGAAGATTCCCGTTATCGGTGACGAACGGGCGGCACTCGCACGCCGGGAGAAATCTTCGGGGTTCTTTTTATTGAGAGGAGCAAAAGCATCATGGCGAAAAAAAGTTTCTTTAAAAAAGGCGACGTTGCGGAATTGAGGGAATGGTCAAGATTGATCCTGGGCAATGAGGAAATCCAAAGGCAAATCGAAACCGGCGAAATGCCGCCTGAAGATCAAAAGCTTTTTATTACCGGCAGGGCAGCGCATGAAGCCAATATCTATATAGCCCGGCAAATTCTGAAGAAGCTCGAATCCAAGATTGCCGCCTGGGAAAAAATCATTGAAAGCATGCCGAAAGAAGAAAGGCCGAAAGCTTGAGGCATTACGTCCAATAGGACGGCAATCATCGATATGTTCAGAAAAGCGACGCGCGAGAATGGCCCAGGTTAAACGAACTTCATACCACGCGCTAGATTGGACGGACCGAATGCAGACTAAGGGGCAGCGATAAAATGGCGACGGATAAACACAAAGATAACAGAACAGACGAGATCAAACAAAAGGTCAAGGCGCGCGTTGCGCAAGAAGCGGAAATCATCAACGCGGAAAAAAAGCGCCTTACCCAGACAGAAGATAAAAAAGCTGATTACTCTACCGACGGGGGCTATCTGAAGCGCACAAAGTTTTCAAAAGATGGCGCAATTCAAATCTTGTTGGCGAATTTTGTTCCATCGATAATGGAAAAAATCGTTGTGGATGATGGAAGCGAAGAGAGAAAGCGCAATCCGGTTTTAGTTATCGCGGGCAAATTATCCGACGGCACCGATTTGCCCAGGTTGGAAGTTCAGGCCGACAAATTCTTAAACATGAACTGGGTTGCTCCGTGGCTACCCGCCGCCAATATGTCCCCTGGTTCTACAACAAAAGACCATATCCGTTTTTTCATGCAGAAAAATTCCCACGGCCATAAGGTAAAAACTATCTTTGCCCAAACCGGTTGGAAGTTCATCAAGGGAAAACCGTATTTTTTGCATGGTGCGGGTGCCGTCGGCGCTGAACCGGGTATGGACATTTCCGTTAAACTGGATACAGAGATTCAGCGCTACAGCTTGCCGCTCCCGCCCCCACTTGACAAACAAGAAGAGGCGGCGGATTTTTTGGAACTCGAACGCCGGGGACTGGAAACCAGTTTGACTTTTTTGGACATCGGCAAGCGCGAAATCACTTATCCATTGTTTTCATCGATCTGGCTTGCGCCGATGATTTCAATTCTGGATTGTCCGGTTAATTTTTCTTATTACGTTCAGGGACCAGCACGATCCTATAAAACTTCTGTTCTTTTATTGGTACTGTCATTTTTTGGCCAATTCAACAAAGCGCAAAAATTAGCCAACTTCACCAACACGGAAGTGGCCATAGAGCTGGCCGCTTTCCGGGCCGCCGATGTTCCCTTTGTCCTTGACGATCTATCGCCGTCAACTTCGAAGCGCATAGCAGAGCAAAAAGAAAAATTGATGCAAACCATTGTCCGCTCATTCGCAAACCGTTCTTCCAGGGCCAGAGGAAATCCGGATATTACACTGAGAGAATCCATGCCGCCGCGGGGCCTGCTTTACATTTCAGCGGAGCTGCTTCCTACCGTCGAATCGATCATCACGCGCCTTGTTACCGTCGAATTCACCAGGGAAACGATTGATCTTAACAAGCTTTCACGCCTGCAAGCCGACGCCCCCTTATTGCCCTTTGCAATGCACGCCTATCTTTCATGGATGCGTGAAAACATGGTTGATATTCAGAATTCCTTCCGTGAACAATTCGTGCCATTGCGCCAACAATCCATCGATAATGGCTGTGACCCGCGCATTGCAGAGCATACGGCGTTTCAAATATTTGCCCTTCAAACAGCACTGACTTTTTTTCAACACCGGGGCGTCTTGGATGATGGGGCCACCGAACGGATCATCCTGGAAGCATGGGACGTTTTTATTTGCCTGGCCAAACGGCAAGAGGCGCATGTGGATGACGATGATCCGGTTGAATTGTTCTTTGACATCCTTGTGACGCTTTTGATTCAGGGCCAGGCCCGCCTTGAACCACATCCACACCACACGGGTGACAGGATCGGCAACGGCGAACAGCTCGGCTGGTTCGATTCACACGCGCTTTATCTGCTTCCGGCGGCGGCGTGGGGCATGGTTCAGAACTACTATAAAAAGGCCAATGCACATTTTCCGATTACGTCTTACTCAACTTTTTTTTCTATCATGAAGACCAGGCATATTATTCAGCTTGGCACGGACGGCAAAACAACCATCAAGGCGAACATGGCAGGAAAAAGAAATCTTCGGATTTTAAAGGTCATTGATTCTGATTATGTCGAAAAATGTTTGAGCATTACATAAATATAGGTGGAACAGGTGGAACCACAGAAAAGAAATAATATAATATATAATAATAACAAATACATAAATATATATATCATGGTTCCACAATTGGTTCCACCACTGTTCCACCTGTTCCACTTCTTTAAAGTTTCCTTTTTCCCTTGGTTCCACTTTAGGTGGAACTGTTCCACCATAGGTGGAACCATGATAATCGTAATTTACTTAATCATAATAAGTTCTTGCGCGCATGGTTCCACCTGTTCCACAATTTTCGTGAACATACACAACAAATATTTTATTTATCCAGGAATGACAACACAATGAAAGTGAAACCATTTCTTAATCAGGCACTTACGAGAATATCGAAAGATGTCGTGAAAACATCCGGCGCGCCGGGCACCAAAAACCCGATCATCCGTCGCCCGGATTATCCCTTGCCAGGCGAAAAAGAAGCAGAGGCAATTCTCTATGGTGCCCGCGATGAAATCATAAGAGACGGGGTTTACAATTGGAGAACGGCGGAATGTGAGATGGCGGAATTGGACATTAACAAAACATACAAAGCCATATTGAACGGCGGACGGGATTTTGCGGCGCTTCGGGAAGCTTGCGCGCGTTGGGTTCTGGTAGCCCGAATGAATCCAAGAGTGGCGACCGCTGAACAGTCAACACTCCCAACGGGGGAAGGCCAGGGAAAACCGTGACGAAGGAACCAAACACGCAAAATAAAATTCACGGGTCCTTCCTGCGGCTTTGGCGTTGCGGGTAATTCGCACCACGACATTTTCGAGGTTTGATGAAAAAAACTGGCTGGAAAAATGGAAAGGTCTTTAAAAATGACTCTTGTGCATGGTTGTAACATTTTGTCTATCATTCAAGAAGATGGGTTTTCATCCAAAAAGGTTGCATCAACACGCGGCGGCGAATACGCCGGGCCTTGCCCGTGGTGCGGTGGCAAAGATCGTTTTCTTATCTGGCCGCAATACCGCGGCGGTCGCTATTGGTGCCGCGGCTGCGCACGTTCAGGCGATGCGATTCAGTATATCCGTGACACGCGGAACCTGTCTTTTTTAGGGGCCATTGATTTTTTAGGAATTGAAAAACCAAGATTTAAAAAACGCCAATGGAAACAGAGCGGGCCACCGCCCTTCAATCCAAAGAATGATCCATTGCCGCCTTTGCTTTGGATTGAAAAAGCATCAAGGTTTTTGCAGTGGGCACAAAATCAGTTGTGGGCATCCGGCGGGCGGGCGGCGCTTGACCTCCTGACAGGCAAAGGCCTGAACGAAGAAACAATCCGGGAAGCGGGGATCGGCTGGAATCCGGGCGAATACGGGAAGGACACATACCGGGATCGGCGGGGATGGGGGCTTCCATGTGAGGTTCGCCGGGATGGACGGCCAAAACGGTTATGGCTTCCAATGGGTTTGGTTATCCCCCTGCAATCAGAAGAAGGCCCACGGCGGATTCGCTTGCGCCGGCCCGAACCAGACGAAGGCCCGCGTTATGTCATTATTGCCGGGTCTGTTCTGGCGCCGCTGATTCTGGCGCCTGAAAAAAAATGTCTTCTGGTTGTCGAAAGCGAACTTGACGCCTGGCTTTGCTGGCAGGAAGCCGGGGATTTAGTCGGGGTTGTGGCCCTGGGTTCAGCGGCCATGAAACCGGATGCTTCGGCCCACGAGCTTTTATTGAAGTCAGAAATAATTTTGAACGCGCTTGATTATGATGAGGCGGGCGCGCGGTATGCCTGGAAATTCTGGCCGGAAACATACGGCCAGAAGGTGAAGCGCTGGCCGGTCTCAATCGGTAAAGACCCTTCCGACGCCTGGCAACAAGGTTTAAGCATCCGGGCATGGATTGAAGCGGGGATGACGGAATAGCCTATTAATAAAAAGGGGGAATGAAAATGGAAGTAATCGGCAGCATCGAAGAAAGCTTTAACAATGGCAACGCTCCACGGGAAGCACACATGGAAGCAATCGGCAGCATCAAAGAGGTTGGCGCTTATCTGGCAAGCCGGGGATGGAAGGCCCCGCGTGTTACGCTTTACCGTCATATTGAGGAGAAAAAATTGAAATGCAATCAAGAAGGCATTTTTGAAATTGCCACGGTTGAAAGGTATGCCCGGAAATATCTGAAGCGCCTTACCCTGGTTGATACAACAGACATACAGGGCAAAGAAAATATGATCATTAAAATCCAACACGTGAGTGCTTATCTTCATTCACGCGGGTGGCTAGCGCCACGCGAAACGCTTTACCGGCATATTGCACAAGCGAAATTAAAGCGAAACCCGGAAGGTGCTTTCAGCATTATCGATATTGAAAAATATGCCCGGAAATATCTGAGGCCGTTGGATGTTATAAACGCAACTTCACAGGATATGGCGCTGCTTTTCCAGAAGGCGATGGAAAAGTTTTATCGTGACAAGGCACCTGACATTATCAACTTTGTCTCCGGCGATTTAGCCAAAACAGAAGAACTGAAGTCTTTTTTGAACCATCAAACCATTGAATTTTTCAAGCTTCAATCTTCAACAACCCAGGGGAATAACGATGAATAATGATGATAAAGATCAAAGATTTATTGAAGATGGATCGGAAAAAAACTTTCACAACTTAGCTTCGGTTTTAAAGCATCTTCAAAATGAGGGATGGAAGATTACAAAACCGAGCCTTTACAGGCACCAGAAAGAAGGCAAGCTTTTGCCGGATAAAGACGGTTCTTATAATTTTCGCGCCGTCGCCAAATATGCCCGGACATTCCTTAAATTAATGGCCACGGGGAAGCGTGTTTCAGAGGCAACGGATGAATTACAACGCAAGAAGCTGGTGAAGGAAATTGCCCGTCTGGAACTGGGCCTGGAGCGCGACCAATTCTCCCTGGAAAAAGAAAAGAGTCTCTACATCCGCCGTGAAGAAATGGATATTGAGTTGGCCGGACGCGCCGGAATACTTATCGCCGGGCTGAAGCACTGGGTCCAAAGCAAGGCTGCCGAATGGATTTCCCTAACCGGCGGAAATATGAAGCTCACCGGTGAGCTGATTAATGCAATCAACC
>DJVN01000270.1 GCA_002441205.1 Syntrophaceae bacterium UBA6255
TGAGGAAATCATATCTCAGATTGAACGGCTTGCCGATTTCCCGGAGAGCGGCCGCATTGTGCCGGAATTCAATATTGAAAATCTGCGGGAAATTATTTTTGCGCCTTTCCGGATCGTCTATCGCATTGACGGAAACAAAATAAAAATTATCCGCATCTGGCGGAGTGAAAGATTATTAAAGTTTTCGGAATAAGTAATAATTGCCTCAATAGGTCTATTAGCTTCAGTTATCACAGCATCTCTTTCATATTATTTCACAAAGAAATATCAATCAAAAATGGAAGAGCGAAAACTTAAAGAGGAATATTACAAGTCATTCATAAAGGCGCTCAGTGATGTTGCAATAGATAATTTCAGTGAAGACGCTCAAGAAAGATTATCCGAAGGATTTAATTCTCTAATAATTATTGCAAGTCCCAAAGTTGTTAAAGAATTAATGGAATTTCATGATTTTATTAGACCTAGCAATACAGCTATTTCTAGAGATTCCGAAGAATGGTCAATAGAGCATGACAAAAGATTAAGAACACTAGTTAAAGCAATGAGAGAAGATATTTTCGGAAAAGAGAAATATATTGATGAATATATTTCACAAGTACATCTTGTAGGAAAAGCACCAAAAAGATCAAAAAAGAATTGACTTACTAATAAAATAATTCTTTTGTATCAGCCAACTTTTTGTCCCAATATCCATTGGAGCTGACATTGAAAGCGCTTTGGCTGCTAAATCTTGGCGACGCGGAAGATCATCGATTGCAACTGTTTGAGCCGCAGGCGAGTTTTGCAATCGCCTGAAGCGAGCCTTAGATTTATCCAAAACGCTTTCAGGCAGCGAAAAGGATTTTGGGGCAACAACACACTCCGGCTGTCGCGCAATGAGCTGTAGAGCCATAGTTGCAGGGGATGGAGCGTTTGGATGCCCGTTCAATTGACCCATTTAATATTTTAAGTATTTTCTGGATTTCCCGGTCAAGCCGGGGAATGACAAAAAGTTATTTTTCAACTTTAATCAGCATCGCGTCTCCCTGCGCGTGTCCCGAGCAGATGCCGCAAACACCCCAACCGCCGCCTCGGCGTTTCAATTCATACCCAAGCGTCATGGCGATTCTGGCGCCCGTCGCTCCGATGGGATGACCGTAAGCCACCGCACTGCCATTGACGTTTACTTTTTTGAACATTTCTTCCTTGGTCATTCCCAGGATGGAGCGGCAACTCACCAGCGCCACCGCGGCGAAAGCTTCGTTGACCTCAATAACGTCCATCTGATCAAGCGTCATGTCGTTTTGCTCCAGAACTTTCTTAATGGCCAAGCCTGGCACGGTCGCGATATCTTTGGTGGGCTGTGACACTTCGGCGTAATCAACAATGGTAAAAATCGGTTTTAGTCCAAGAACCTCGGCTTTTTCCCTGCTCATCAAAAGACAGACATCGCCGCCATCATTGACGCCGGGCGCGTTTCCGGCGGTAACACTTCCCGGCTGACCTGTCACAGTGCTGAGATGATTAAAAACCGGCGGGAGTTTGGCCAAACCTTCCATTGTTGTATCCGGCCGCGGCCCTTCATCCTTGTCCATGACAATTACTTTTTTCCCCTGCTTCACTTCCACAGGGAAAATTTCGTCATCGAGTTTTCCTTCGTTCATCGCGCGCACCGCGTTCATCTGCGAATTGAGCGCCCATTCATCCTGTTCCGCCCTGGTGAATCCGAATTCATCGGCCACTTCCGAACCGTGAATGGCCATATGACGATTGTAAAAAGCGTCCCACAGCCCGTCATAAACCATGGAGTCCACCACGCGGCCGTTGGGCAGAGCCATCTTTGCTCCCCAGCGCATATCCGGCAGAACAAAGGGACAATTGCTCATACTCTCCTGACCTCCGGCAATACATATTTCTGCTCGCCCCAGAAGAATCATCTGGAACGCAAGATCGATGGTTTTGATTCCGGAAGAACAAACTTTATTGACAGTAATGGAAGGAACGGATTCCGGCACCCCTGCTAGAATGGTGGCTTGACGGCCGGGAATCTGGCCGCATCCCGCAGGAACAACCTGTCCCATAAAAATATAATCCACATCCTCCGATTTCACCTTACCCGCAGTCCGGCGCAAAACTTCTTTGATTGCCAAAGCGCCCAGTTCCATCGCCGAGAAATCCTTAAGCGCTCCGCCCGAACGACCGTAGGGCGTCCGGCAGGCTTCCACACAGACCACTTCCCGGAATTTCTTATGGGGATTTTTTATTTTCCGGCCCATGGTCGTAAAGTCCGGTTTTCTTTCGCCGAATTTCGCGATAGGCGCATCCTTATATATTTCCGATTTTTTTCTATCCAGTTTCTGCGGAACTTTAGCCATAAAAATTCATTCCCCCCCTTTGTATTTATTGCTGAATAAGACTTAACGGTCAATATTTAAATGATTTTAAAATTACTGCCTTTTTTTCACAGAGTATTTCTAAAGTCAACTGTTTTGCTCAAGAAAATTGGGGTTGGCGGCAGGCATTTCACCGCGAAAGGCTTGAACAAGACAAATCCTTCTATTTTCCCCCTAGTCACTTTTAATAAAAAATTCTTTTATTCTTGCACGTAATAAATTTTTAATAAATTCGAATATGGCGTCAAGTTTTACGAATGATTTTCTATTTGCGCATTTATCGAACGTAACGGGAATCTCCTCAATTTTAAGTTTCATTCTTGCGCATTGGATCAACATTTCTGCGTCTAGAAACCAGTCGTTTGAACTCAGATGCATCCTGAAGTATGTCTCTTGGGTAAAAATCTTTGGCTTTGAATTGGCATCCCTCACCTTGATATTTGGGAATAAAATTCTGAATACTAAATTGTATGTATAAGAGTTTATCTTTCTTATTAAACTGTCTCCTCGTTCGATTCTGTACGTCATGACAAAATCCAAATTTTCACTCTTTATTTTTTTGTAGACACTGATGATATCTTCAGGGGGCATTTGCCCGTCTCCGTCGATGAGGCAGATGAATTGACCGGAAGCTTCCTGGAGGCCATTGCGCGCATCCCACCCCATTCCCCCTTCCTTTAACTTTGAAATAATTTTGATATTGTTTGCTTGCGAAGAGATTTTTTTCGCCACGATGGGCGTTTCGTCATCTTGATTATTCCAATAATTAGCGACAAGCACTATTTCCCACGGAACAAGCAATCGCTTTAATATGTTGACCGTTCTGTTTACGAACGAATTTAATCTTTGGCCTTCCTGGTAGCACAATATCACCACAGATATTTCCGGAATCATATTCGTTGCGTTTGCCATTTTTATATTCTTTTCTTCAACTCATTATTCGGAGTAATTCTTATTATCTTTTTCTTAAATTATTTTTTGTGCAATAACATATTAACAGCTGAAAAAATATTACTCATCAGCTTTGGAAAACGGTTTTGAGGATAAATCCTTTACTTTATCACGAAGATTTCTGGCCTCTTCCCAATGCGGTGCCAGTCGAACCGCCTCATTAAGATGTTCTGTTGCCTCCTTGAAACGTCCCTGTTGCATTCTTATAACGGCAAGATGAAAATGCGGCTGCGCCGTTTGCGGATTGATTGAAATAGCTTTGTTAAAACAAGCTTCAGCCCGTGAGGTTTCGTTCATTTTGGCGTAAGCGATACCCATATTATTGTAGGTGGTAACTTCCTCGGGATTCATACTGGCAGCAGCGGAAAGATGAATAATCGCCATTTCGAGTTCATTGTTTTCCAGGTAGGCCGATCCAAGATTGAAATGGGCCAATTCATTCTCGCCGGCAACAGCAAGATTTTGGTTGAATAATGTTTGGCTGTTTTTCCAGTAAGAAACTTGCCGGAAGGTAAAAATCATGAACATGGCGATAATGATCATCATCACCATTCCGGCCATGCGGCGAAATTTTATTTTTGTTATTGTTTTGTCGAGAAGCAGTCCTGTTGCCAGAATCAGCCCTAATTGAGGAAGAAGCATATAACGGTCGGCATGTGCATGAACGCCAACCTGAATGATGCCGATAACGGGGAACAATACCCCCAGGTAAAACAACCAGCCCCATAACAAGTAAGGGTGTCTCTGTTGTAGCCGAATAACAAATACGGTGATGATGATCAGGATAAAACACGCCGCGACTAAGTCATGCATGCTGATATGATAAGGATAGGGATAAAAGACGGTTAAGACTGAAGGCCAGACCGTCTGTCGTAAATATATCCCGTAGGATATTGCCGCGTTGGCCATCCTGTCAGTAAAGGAAAATTCAACCAGTGACTTAACAGCGTTACTTTTGCCTTGCGCCACTAATGTAACAATTGAAGAAAATACGGCAAGTACGATCCACGGAATTTTCTCATAAATAGTTTGTTTCAGTGCATGGTGCAGACGCTTAAGAGGCCAGTAATCCAAAAGCAGAGCGACACAGGGCCACGTAACAGCCATGGGTTTGGAAAGCAGCGATAATAAAAATAAAAGCGTTGTCAAAAAATATAGACACATTTTTTTTCTGCGGGAATAATTCAGATAAACAATCAGCGCCGACAGAAAAAAGAAAGCACACAACAGGTCCTTGCGTTCGGAAGCCCATGCCACCGATTCTACGTGTAATGGATGTACACCGAAAAAAGCCGCCATGAAAAAAGCTGCCGGCAAAGAAGCTCCAAGGTGTAAAAATAAAAAAAAGGACAATAAAACACATCCTGTAAACCAGACAATATTCATCATATGGGCGGCAAGGGGTGTCGGACCAAACAGGCTGGCATCCAGCATGTGACTTATCCATGTCATCGGATGCCAGTTTGCCGTCGAGAATGTAATAAATGCCCAGCCAATTCCCATCCAGCTTAAACCGGCAGATACCAGGGGATTATTATAAATGTAATAAGGATCGTCCCAATTAATGAATTCATGCGATTGCATTTGTAAATAAGGGAATAATATCAGTATGGTCAACAAAGCCGAACATAGCCAGAGTTTTGTGTTCCTAGTCATTTAATTTCCCAATACATTCAAAGTCGTTTTTGATACTGAAAGATTCATTGTCAGAGAATTTATTACAAACATCTGATTTGCATGGTTAGAATGTATATGAAGCTATTATTTTATGTCAATAAAAAACAGTAAGATAAATAAAGAGTTAAGGTTTATTAACGCCTTACGATCACAACGACTTTCCCATTGACACATGAATACAATGTTTCATATAAGTCTATAAACGATTTAATTCATGAGAGTTTTTATGAAAATGCTTCTGGTTGTAAAATCTGCTTAAAAGGTATTTTATACAGGATGGTGAGCCGGTTGCCTGAAATGGTAAATAAAAAATTATTCACGGTGGTTTTGGTTGCTTTGGCGATCGTTGTCTTGGTTGGATTAAGGTTAAAGTTCTATATTCAATCCCCGGATGTTATTCTGCTGATTGACCGTGCAGGAGCTCAATGGATTAAATATGATGCGGAATTTGAACTGGATGCAAAACCTTCAAGCCAGACAAAAAGTGAATTCAAATACACCTTTAATACAAACAAAAAAATTGATGATGCAACAATTTATATGCAGGCGCTGAAAATAGCCCAGGTATCTTTTGATGGCAGAACCATTTTCTTTTTGAAGGATAAATTCGATCAATGGAAAAGAATGCATCAGATAAAAATACCTTTCACCGTCGAAGCAGGCTTTCATGAAATCATAATCAGCGTTATTAGCGAGAATTCTCATCCAGCTGTCATGGCTTATAGCGAAGCACTGCACGTGAGCACAGGAAAGGACTGGCTGGCATCTGAAGACGGCAAAAGATGGCGAATGGCTGTGACCGCGTCTCAGATAAAAGAAGCGGCAATATCAAGGCAATTTCCATCATCCGTTGATGCTCTTATTAAAATCTTGCCCTCCCTTGTGTTGGTATTTACAGTTGTTTTGATCATTGTTTTATTTGCTCCGGGACAAAAAGACAGGGAAAAGACTTTTTACAGTTGGATGCCGGAACCGTCTCAGGTTCGTTGGGTTTTATTGTTATTGTGGGCGGCAGTGTCTTTCAATAATATGCTTAAACTGAATTTTCAGGTGGGACCTGATATCTGGGGGCATATAGAATATATTGATTATATCGTCGCCAAGGGTTCTCTTCCTTTGTTTCCGGAAGGCTGGCAAATGTTTCATCCGCCGCTTAATTACATACTAAGCGCGCCGCTTTACGCTTTGCTGATAAAATGGTTAGACCTGCCTTCTGTTGTTAAAATGATGGGAATCATTCCTGTTATATGCGGACTTTTACAAATTGAGATAGTGTATCGTACGGCGCGGCTTGTGTTTACGGAAAGAAAGGACTTGCAGATAATAGCTATCGTGGCAGGCTCTTTAATTCCTGTTCATACATATGTATGTCAGTATGTTGGCAATGAACCCCTCGTCGCTTTCTTTATTTCTCTTGTAATATTTTTATGTATATCTCTTGTTGTGCCAAATCCCCAAGAACGTACCTATGGATATTTTTTTCTTTTAGGGTTTATCTGGGGATTGGCGCTTCTTTCCAAAATGACTGCTATATTGCTGGCGCCCGTTTTGGTGTTTGTTGTTGTTTTTCATACAAGGTTGGTTAAAAAGCCTCTGAAGTATTCACTACGGCCGATCATGATTATATTTTGTGTTTCCATCCTGATTGCCGGCTGGTATTATTTAAGAAATTACATAATGCTGGGCAATCCTTTTCCCGGAGTATTTGACGCTCTGCAGGTTATGCAATGGTGGCAGGATCCAGGTTACAGAACGTTGTCACAGCTCTTGTCTTTCGGTCAGGCGCTCAGTTGGCCTGTTTACGCCGGTGTGACAAGTTTTTGGGGTATGTTTTATTCCACGTTATGGCTTGATGGTTTAAATTCGGGGGTGGCGGATTTCATTCCCTGGAACATAAATTTCATGAATGCGGGAGCGCTGTTGGCGTTACTGCCCAGTCTTTTCATGATTACCGCAATGATAGCAGCCCTGCTGAATAAGGATATTAAATATAGAAATGCTTTAATATTTTCCATGGCGATGATAGCTTTATTTTTGGCGGCCATGATCGATATGTACATGGCTTGCCCGGTCTACAGCAGAACCAAAGCAGGTTATACTTTGGGACTATTGCCTTGTTACGCTTTACTTATAGCGGCCGGAGCAGAACCTTTTTTAAGATACAGAATAACCCGGGCTGTTGTCATTGCTTTATTCATCTGCTGGGCGTTCGCGGCCTACTCGGCTTATTTCGTTGTACGTTTTCAGTAAATAGATCTTGCTGTCCAAGGTGAAATATTAAAAAGAATTTCTGAGTCCGGCGACTTGCAATCTCCCTGCTCCTGCCGGGGATTCGCGCCGTAGACCGCGGGAGGTCGCGTTTTTAATGGGAACTTCCGGTTCCTCCCGGAGGAGGCTCCACGGGTAAAAAAATTGTTCAAGGAACAACAATGTTTTACCAAGGTTTTTCAAAAGACACTTTGTCGAAATTTTTATTGCTGCTTTTAAAATTGCTTTTTGCTTTATTTTGTAAATTTAAGGGGTCCTTATTCGCCTGATTGAACAACCGTGACAAAAGAGCGATGGGAAACAATAACAGGAAAAAAATTACGCCCAACAAAATGTTCGGTATAACTAAACTCAAAAACCAGGCCAGTTTCATCCAAAGATAATCGATCTTTGCACTTAAATATGTTGAAAATATTCCGGCCAAGCCCACCAATAAAGCGGCCGGAATTGTCCATTCCCAGTCGGTTATTAAATATAAAGCAATAAATCCGACGGATATGGTCAATACGGTTCTTAATGGGTTTGTTTTTTTGGTTTTCATTTATTATCTAAAAGAGCGTATAAATAAAAGGAGAAACAGCGCTGCCGCCGCCGCCGAATATGATTATAAAACCAAGCAGGAGTAACACGATGATTATTGGCGCGAGCCAATATTTCTTCCGTTCTCTCATAAACATCCAGATGTCTTTTAAAAAATCCATTGTTTAATCCTCATTTCATTATTTTTAAAATTTCCTCAGCGATGATTCTGTTAAGTTTTTTTGAGGCGTGTGTGTCATTCTTATTCACTATTCTTTCATCAACAGGCATCGTCTTGGCCAATTCAGAAACGTTTATGGCGGTTATGTTATTGGATTTAAAAAACTGAACGATATTGTTTACATACAATGAATCACTCATTTCTATGTCCGTCAGAAAAGGAAAGATGACGGCAATAAGTTGTATGGAGTTTCGTCCCGCATAATCCACAAATAACATCAGATCATTTTTATGACTTGAGAGGACTTTATCATTTTTATAGGCGTTCGTTAAATAATTTATGTAGGAGCGTCCCAAATGTTCTCTAGGTGCAAGGAAATATAAATAGTTTAAAAAATAAGAGCCGGAACCCATGATGAGCATAAATGCGTTCATATCCGCGGGTGGACGAAAGCCTTCGAAGGTTAATCCTTTGTTGATAGCGGCTCCCTCAATATCATTGCCGCAATATTGCAAAACTATTTTCTTGGGCTTAATTCTATTTAAATAAAGAAAGTTCATCATCGCGTCGTATTCGCCTCTGGAATCGAGATTAGGCCTGCCCATATTGATTATGGTAAAAAGCTTTTCTTTTTTGTTCAGGTCTTTTTTAACGATGTCGGAGAATCGGTCATCCACTGCATTCAGCCCATGGCCGGCTGTGAATGAATCCCCCACAAATAAAATGACCGGATGGTTGTTGTCAGGTTCATCATCCCGGAATCCCGAAGAGTTGATGGGTTTCCAGTATTTAGCGTACCACAACTTGGATGCCAACGTGTAGTCGGCAGAGTGTGATCGGGGGATGAACATGAAGATTGTCTCAAGAAAAATAAAGATTACAAAAAGTGAGAACAAAACCGTTGCCGCATTCGAAATTATTTTGTTAACCCTTTTATCAATAATAACAATTCTAAACAGTTTCAAACTTTCAACAAGAATCAGAAAAAGTAAAAATAATCTGAAATAAATAACGATGCCCGTCGGATAAAATATCGGAAGAATAATGATTGATATCAGCAAGATAACTATCAATAAACTTTTGAAAAGTATTGTTTTCATCGTTAATCCGTATTAAATGGAACCATCCATTTTTCTTTGTTTTGCCAATCCGGTTGAGTTGTTTTACAGTAAACAAAATCATTCAGGACCAGATAATCCATATCCGTACACATAAAACATCGATAAGCGTCATCGGGATGACACACAATGGGTTCGCCGCGGACATTGAAACTTGTATTGATTAAGACTCCGCATCCCGTTAATTCTTTAAAATCTCTGATTAGCTGCCAGTATCTCGGATTGGTTTCTTTATGAACCGTTTGTATTCTTGCGGAAAAGTCAATATGGGTGACTGATGGAATATCGCTGCGTGTGTAATAAAGTTTATCCCGCACTGGCCATTCATGATATTGATCGGGAAGTGTACGCCTTCTGTTTCGATTGACGGGAGCGGTCAAAAGCATGTAAGGCGAATATGTTTCCAGCTCAAAGTACTCCTGAATGTCTTCGTTCCTGACAGACGGGGCGAAAGGCCTGAATCCTTCCCTGTATTTTATTTTTAAATTCATTTTTTTCTGCATTTCTGGATTACGGGCGTCGCCAAGAATGCTCCTGTTGCCTAAAGCCCGCGGACCGAATTCCATTTTACCCTGAAACCAGCCCACGATGTTGCCCTGCGCGATTTTAGAAGAGATATCCCGGCTGAGTTGGTTGAAGTCATCATATTTTGTACAAACCGCTTTCAATTTCCTGTTTATCAGCTCAATTTCTTTTGTGGAATAATCCGGGCCGAGGTAGGAGCCGGACATTTGATCGGTTCGTTCATCGGTTTTTCTTTCTTCTTCAAAGTATATGAAGTTTGCGGCGAGTGCCGCGCCGACAGCGCCTCCTGCGTCGCCGGCCGCCGGCTGGATAAAGATGCTTTTAAATAATTTTTCTTGCAGTAGTTTACCGTTAGCCACGCAGTTTAAAGCGACGCCGCCGGCCAGACACAAAGATTCTGCGCCGGTTAAACGTCTGGTTTCCATGGCCATTTTCAAAACAATTTCTTCAGTTACTTTCTGGATAGCGAACGCCAGGTTGCAGTGATGTTGTTCGATGTTTGTTTCGGCTATTCTTCTGGAAAAACCGAAAAGCTTTTCCCATGGCTTGTCCTTAACCATCGTTATTCCAGTGGCGTAATTAAAGTAAGCTTGATTGAGCCAAATCGAACCATCCTCTTTGATGTCGACAAGTTTTTCCTTGATAGTTTCAATAAATTTTATTGTTTGTGATGACAGGGGATTGCCGTAAGGCGCCAATCCCATCAGTTTATATTCTCCCGAATTGACCGTGAATCCCAAATAATACGTGAACGCGCTGTATAATAGTCCTACGGAATGAGGGAAATTCATTTCCTTTAAAATACTGATCTTGTTCCCGTCTCCCTGTCCGATAGATGCGGTACACCACTCGCCGACGCCGTCAATGGTCAGGATCGCCGCTTTTTTGTAGGGAGATGGAAAAAAAGCGCTGGCCGCGTGAGATAAATGATGTTCGGGAAAAAGCAGTTTGATTTTTTTTCTGTCGCAATTGCCGATGTCCTGCAAATGATCGAGAATGAGTTTCTTTAAAAATAACTTTTCATTGAGCCAGACAGGGATCGCCCTGATAAAAGATGTCACGCCTCGGGGGGCGAAAGCATAATATGTTTCCAGAAGTCTTTCGAATTTTAAAAAAGGTTTGTCATAAAAAACAATGGCGTCCAATTCATTGATTTCCAGTCCGGTTTCGTCAAGGCAATATTGAATCGCGTGGATAGGAAAATCCGGCGTATGTTTTTTCCTGGTAAATCTTTCTTCCTGTGCCGCTGCAATAATTTTACCGTCCGTCGTCAACGCGGCAGCCGAGTCGTGGTAGAACGCTGATATCCCTAAAATATTTGCCATTGTTTTCTGTTATCGTTCTCTGTTTTTAAATATTTTGAAAAAGCGAACGCAAATTATTACAGATAAAATCAAACCTGCCTGTAACATTAGCTCAAATTACCTTGAAGGGCAAGTTACAAAAGACAATTTTTGGCAACGGGTCATATAGCTTAATATAAAAAACCGTTAAAGGATGAACATCCATTAACGGTTTTTCGAAAATGATTACATGTAATGATCAAAAGGCACGAATGGGTCGAATCATCCTTCCGCTACCTTTAGATGTTCCTGTTTGTCGGCCGTCGGAAAAATACTGTGACCAGCCATCCCATTGGCCGTATTCGGACGAACTCCAATACCCTGCATCGGAAAATCCACCGGATCTCTTCACATCGCGGTTTGCGTATAACTCAGCCAGTTCGTCCTGTGAAGGCAGATACCAGTCATCGAACTCATAGGTTCCTTCTCCCACGCTGTAATCCAAACATATTTGAGCCGCATATGGTGTTGTGGTGCCTCCCACTGCTGTTACCTGAGCTACAATCGCGTTACTGTTGGCCAATCCCGTACCGATTGCCGTTAACGTATTGCCGTTTAACGTGCTTTGCGTTCTTTGATAGACCTGCTCATTTTCATCTGTGGCAGGATCTCCATATATCCATGCGATAGAAGAAGCTTCTTCTCCTTCATACCAATTCGGCGGTGCTGCCTCTAAACCATGTGCGCCGCCGTCAGTGATATAGAATACCTTGCCGACACAACTTGGACCGTAATCGCCGACTTCGAAAGGAGCCGTAGCCAAAGGATAGGTTGTGGAAGGATAATTCCATTCCCAGTTGGCATAAACAGTAATCTTGCCGTCATCCGTCGTATTACTGTTATTAACGGTTGTTGTTGCAGTAAATTCCGTTCCTTCCCCGTTGGCTTCTGTGTACCATCCGGCGAAGGCATAGCATCTTTTGGTCGGATTTGCCGGTAAAGTACCCACATTTGTTGCCGGAGAGATGACATACTGATCTTCCACAGCACTTCCTCCATAACTATCGTATATTACGGTGTATCCAGAAGTTTCTTGCCAGGTTGCGTATGCGGTCATGTTATCGGTGACGGGCGTATCGGCTGTAAACGCTGCGCCGCAGCATCCATAAGTCCAACCGTTAAAAGCATAAAAAGGTTTTGTAGGGTCTGTCGGCAATGTTTCCACCGTTGTTGCCGGTGCGATAACATAATACGTGCCCACGATGGATCCCCCTTCGCTGTTATAGGTTACTGTATATACCCTCTCAGTAACCCATCTGGCATAAACGGTGATATCTGCCGTAACTTCCGTGCTGGGGAAAAATTGGCTTCCGCCACCATTCGGCGCCGTGTACCATCCGGCAAAATTATAATCTGTGCTGGTCGGTGAAGTCGGAAATGAAGAAACAGTTTTTTCCGGTAATGTGATTCCCCGGGTCGCGTAAACTTCGCCATTGTTGTTGAATATTACCTGATAATTGTACCAATAAGCATAGACAATTATATTAAAATTGACGATTGTACTTTCTGTAAATTGCGTACCGGCGCCGTTTTTCCCGGTCCACCAGCCGCCAAACCTATAGCCGGACATACTGGGAGCCGTCGGTAATGTGCCGACAGTTTTTCCCGCGTCCACCGTTATGCTGGTTGGATTGGGCATGACCGTTGTGCTTTCGGTATTATTAAACTGGCTGCTGAAGGTTACAGTATAACTTATCGGTTGTTTATCGCCCTCACCTGAATCACTGCAGCCTATTAACGCAAGGATAGTGATTAAAATCATTAAGAAAGGAATAATCTTTGTAGAAACTTTCATTTTTCCTCCAAAACAAAATGTTTTTAATAGAAAATAAGTACACCTGCCCCTTCAGAGCATGACTTTTTTGAGATTGGTAAAAATTAATACTAATATCGATTATTTGTCAATCAAATTGTTGATAAATATTTATTCTAAAAACAACATAACAATATTACTATCATTGAAAAATCAGATGAAAAAACGGTAAAAATTAAACGGAACATATTAACTTTTCCTTCATTCATTTTTCAATGATAATATTTTTTTACCTTTATATATTGAAACGGAAGGTAATGATATCGCCGTCCTGCACGATGTATTCCTTGCCCTCCAGACGCAGGCGTCCGGCGGATTTTACCTGCGCGGCTGAACCGCTATGCGCGATGAAATCGTCGTAGGACATGATTTCTGCTTTGATAAAGCCCCGTTCAAAATCGTTGTGAATGGCTCCGGCGGCTTTAGGAGCTTTGGTTTCTTTGGGAATCACCCAGGCCTTGACTTCATCCTCCCCAACGGTAAAGAAAGAAATCCTTCCCAGCAGGGAAAAAGCAGCGCGAATAATCCGGCCGAAAGCCGGTTCGGCGATGTTCATGGATACCAGAAATTCTTTCTGATCCGCGGCATCCAGACCGGCCAGTTCCGCCTCAATTTTGCAGCAGATACCCATGACCGGTTCTGTTAATTTCGCCTCAGTTGCGAATTGATCTGTAAAAACAAGGTTATCTTCGGCTACATTAACCACGACAAGTTCCGGCTTAATCGTCCAGAAGGAAAAGCTCTTCAGTGTAAAAATTTCGGCAGGCGTCAGACCGGCCATACGCAAAGGTTTCCCCGCTTCCAGACAATCTTTCAAGCGCGGCAATAGTTCATTTTGCGCCGCTTCCTGGGTAGGAATGGCTTTCCGGGGCATTTTGGCCAGCTTCTCCATTTTTTTTTCAATGATGAGCAGATCGGAAAGCAACAGTTCGTCTTCCAGTTTGCGATAGGCTTCGATGCTTAATTGCACATCGGGCAGAGAAAACCCGTCAACAACATGGAGAATGCCGTCTGTGCCGCTCAAATTCTGACGGATGGCCTCCCAGGGATGCTCGCCCACGGCGTGAACATCAGCAAAAGGAACTTTGGCAGGTGTTGCTTTGACCGGCTTGTATATTTCGACAAGTTTATCGAATCGTTCATCAGGCACGGAAGCCTGTCCGCGGACGACCGCTTCATTGTGGTGTGCGCCAATTTTTACTCCCGTCATTATTTCAAACAAGGTGCTTTTCCCGCTTTGCGGAAGCCCCAGAATGCCCATTTCCATAACAAATCTCTTTTCTTCCGGGTGTATCAAACCCGATTTATTTTTTTATTTCAGTTTAAAATCAGCCCGGCTGTCTTTAACTTTTTCCTTTTTCTCCGGTGTCAGACTTTTTGGTTCCACAATAAATATCCGGTCCGCGGCTATTTCCGACTGAAGTATCAGTTCTTTTACGTTTTGCGCCCGGCGGGCTGCCAATTGACGAAGATCGCTGTCCGTTACTTCAATATTAGCCAGCATTAATTTTTCCATTTCCGCCGCTGGCAGACTTTTTTGCATCCCCAGAATATTGCGCGGCTTGGAAAAATCAGCGGCGCGATAAACCTGTTTGAGATATTTATCGTAATCCTGATCAGAAAGCTTCACATCATCGATGGCGTCCTGTTGTGCGTCTTTTGTAGTTTCCTTGATTTTCTGCGCTTTGATCCGGCGATCAAGTTCCGCTTTTTTCAAAGAATGCTTGTCATTTTCTGCGTCAACATACCCTTCAATATCCAGTTTAATATTGGGACGTTCATTCAACGCTTTGGCGATCACGCTTATTTTTTTCTTTTCCTCTTCGCCGACAATGGCGCTTCCGTAATCAAATTCAATAAAACTGAGTTCCTCCCCGCCGCCGGTAAGAGACGAAAGCAGCGCAAAAGGCGATGTCACCGCTTTGGTAATCAGATTGACGATAATCTGCCAGATTACCGACCAGACCTTGAATTTCGGATCATCCAGGCTTCCCGAAACCGGAAGATCCAGGTTAATCTGTCCCTGACGATCGGTCAGCAGCGTTGCTGCCAGCGTCACCGGTGCCTTGACGGCTTGCGGACTTTCCACTTTTTCACCAAAAGTCAACTGGTCAATAAGCACTTTATTTTCAGAGTTCAGTTTTCTTTTGTCAATCAGATATGAAACGTTAAACGTGAGTTTGCCCTTGGTGATGGGATATCCGAGGAATTTGTTGGTATAGGGGGTTATGGGGCTTAACTCAATGTCCTTGAAACCGACTTTTAAATCGACAAAGAGATCCTTGGCCAGCGGATTGATTTTTCCTGTTATCTCAATCGGCGAGCCGTATCCCAGATTGCCCTTGAGTGCCACATCGGCGCGGGAAAATTCCTTTGAGGATAGTCCGGTGACGCTGCCGGTCAGATTGAGCATATTGGCCGAATAGTT
>DJVN01000115.1:0-1340 GCA_002441205.1 Syntrophaceae bacterium UBA6255
AAGCCGCAGAGCCACAAAGGAAAAAGCTTAGCGTCTTAGCGCCTTAGCGAGAGAATAATTCACCATTAATTCTCAAAATACTTTCGTATCAGCGCCTGCAATACCATTTTGTTAATCGGCTTAGTGATATAATCGTTACACCCGGCATCGATTGATTTCTCGCGATCGCCCATCAGGCTATAGGCCGTTTGGGCAATGATGATCACCTCAGGGTTAAATTCCCTGATCTGCTTTGTAGCCTGGTATCCGTCCATATGCGGCATGCGTATATCCATCAAAATCAGGTCAATATCCGGATTGGCACGGCATATTTCAACGGCTTCAAGTCCTGTTTTTGCTGTCAGTATTTCTTTACCAAAGGTTTTGATGTAATTGTCAATCAGGATTTGGGAGACTTCTTCATCTTCAGCTATCAGAATCTTTAGTTTTTTCACCTCAGTGCTTCCACTTGAGGAGGTATCCTGTTTGTGCATGTTTTCTGATGCTGTTCCCGTTTTGTAAGGCAAGGTGAAATAGAAACAGGAACCAAGACTAGCCGCTTTTCCTTCGGGACAACTTTCCACCCAAATTTTTCCCCCAAGCATTTCCACGTAAGCTTTGGTGATTGCCAATCCCAGGCCTGCGCCCTGATAGGCCATGCGGTCGTCAATATCAGCCTGAATAAAACGCTCAAATATGGCCGACTGCCTGTCTTCCGGAATTCCAATACCGGTATCTTTTACATAAAATTGCAGTTCAGAGGCTTGTCTCGACCCAACGACGTCATACCCCAATTCAATTGAACCTTCCCTGGTGTATTTTATGGCGTTTTTCACGAGATTAGTCAAAATGGCATATACTTTTTCGCGGTCGGTTTGGATTATGGCTGCCTTGTCGGGCAAGCCTGTTTTAATAGTGAGCCTTACCCCTTTGGCTTCCACTTCAGGCTTAAAGAAAGTATAAGTGTATTCGATTTGTTCATTTATATTGGTGTCTTTCATTGTGACTTCCATCAGGCCGGCTTCGATTTTAGAAATATCCACTATGTTGTTGATAATGTTTAACATGCGGGCTCCGCTTTTCTCAATGATTCCAATATATTTCTTTTGCTGATCGCTGGTAAGGTCAGGTTTTTTGAGTAAATCGGCAAAGCCTAAAATACCATTCATCGGAGTGCGGATTTCATGGCTCATATTGGCCAGAAATGCAGATTTCAGTCGGTCGGACTCCTGCGCTTTTTCCAGCGCTTCTTTTAATGCCACATGAGCTCTTTCCCTTTCCGTTACATCATCGTATACTGCTACAATTTCACCGGTAGATATTTTAAACACCCTGTTTTCATAGTAATTGGCATACTTATG
>DJVN01000115.1:1441-3312 GCA_002441205.1 Syntrophaceae bacterium UBA6255
GCGAAATCATTAAAACTCTGAATGATGTAATCACGGCCGGACATCCCTTGATTGATAACTTTATAGAAGGCCACTCCGCTGTTGAGGGTATTTACCAGACTTCTGAATCTTTGTTCACTGTCTTTCAGTGCCCGTTCGGCCTGTTTGCGTTTAGTTATATCGGTATGCGTGCCAACTATTCTCACTGCTTTCCCTTGATCATTAAAAACGGCTTCTGCCTGGGCAAGCACATCAATCCAGTGTCCGGCTCTGTGTTTCATTTTGAATTCAATCACAAACCGGTCTATTTGTTTAGTAATAAGTTTTTGCTGAAGTTCCCATGATTCTTTTACATCTTCCGGGTCAGTAGTTTTTTCCCATACCGAAAAATCATTCGGAAGCTCATGCGCTTCATATCCCAACATCTTTTTCCAGGCCGGCGAGTAATATATATCGTTGGTTAGAAGGTTCCAGTCAAATATCCCATCATTGGAAGCCTGCATGGCCAGATTGAACCGCTCTTCATTTTCTTCAGCTTTTTGTTTGGACTCAAGAAGTTCCAGATTGATCTGGTTAAGTTCCTCGTTTTGGACAGCCATTTCTTCGTTTTGAGCAGCAATTTCTTCGTTTTTTTCCTGAAGCAGTTGCTCTGCATGCTTACGCTCTGTGATATCATGTATTACGCCGGATATCTTCAAAGGATTTCCATTTTCATCTTTCTCTAATATGGCTTGTGAATGAATAAAGCGCGACTCACCCTTATCTTTAGTGATGATTTCAAATTCGAGATCATACGGTTTTTCCTTTTCGATAAGATCAATAAGCGCTTGATGTACAGTTTTTCTATCTGGAATACAGTTCTCAACTTGATCGGTAGTAAAATCTTCGGATTTCAGATCAAAGCCATAGATACGTTTTGCTTCATCGGAGCCCCAGAAGTGTGAATTGTGAAGACTATATTCCCAATTGCCAACATGGCCAATTTTCTGAGCCTTACGGTATCTGGATTCACTCAGCCTGAGGGCTTCTTCGGCCTGCTTGCGTTCGGTGATATCTGTAAAAGCGGCGAGTAAACCTACATATCGTCCTTTGTTAATGTTTGGAACTCCTCCTACAAGAACAAAAATCCTTTCTCCATCCTTTCTTCTTAATTCCATCTCATACTGATCGGATTCACCCTTCTCACGTCGTTTGTTGGCATTACTAACAACTTCAATCTGATCATCAGGGACGAAGCATTTCCAATTTTCACCAACCAGTTCACCTTCATTGTATCCTAACATTCTCAGCATAGCAGGATTGGCAAATTGAATTATACCCTTATCATTTTCAAGTATAATTCCTTCAGTAAGATTTGTTACTATTGATTCATTGAATTCTTTTAGTTCAAAAATCGCCTGTTCTGCCTGCTTGCGCTCAATAAGATGTCCGATTTGCTTTGCTGAGCTTTGAAGCCTTTTTTTCGCTATATCAATGATAAATTGTGGCCGAACCTGATAAGCATCTCTTGCTTTCCTTAATTCCTCCTTTGGAATCTGATATAGGTCGGATAAATTCTTTAGTCCTTCTTCAGTTTTTGGAGGCTCGCCATAGCCAAAATTGATGGCTCCCACTACTTCGTTATTTGCTTTGATGGGTACCGCATACAAACGGATACCTCCGTTACATTCAATATCTACCGGTTCATTTCTGAGGATAGCTTGCAGCGAAGCATCTTTCCAGCAGGATTCGTGGCAATGCCAACGTCCACATTGTAAAGCTTCTTCGTTGCTATCGGTATTACACAGTTTGCGAGATGCCGTATCCATCATTGTACACCAGTTGGAAGAAAAAAGGCCCATGGCATAATCACCATTTTTCTCATAAACCGCTGAGGATGTTTCCAATAAATC
>DJVN01000001.1 GCA_002441205.1 Syntrophaceae bacterium UBA6255
GGCATTGAAGACTACGGCGCACTGCGCTCGCTTTGCAACGGCAGCAATACTTACGGAAGATTGCAGGAACTATTTTATAAGGCTGACGACCGCTACAACTCCGGCCTCTTTCACTTCCGCAACGAAAAAGATCAGGCCGAGCCGCCTGATAACCTGACAACAAAACTTGTCATTGACGACAAGCCGCTCAAGGATATTCTCCAGCGGCTTTATTATCCCGATTCGCCCTATGAGTTTTCCGTTTTGCCCGCCGATATTCTGGGGCAGGTTTACGAACAGTTTCTGGGCAAGGTGATACGGCTCACCAGCGATCACCGCGCCGTGGTGGAAGATAAGCCCGAAGTCAAAAAAGCGGGCGGCGTTTTTTACACGCCGACTTACATTGTCGATTACATCGTCAAAAATACCGTGGGAAAATTGTTGGAAGGAAAAAATCCGAAGACGGCGGAAAAATTACGCATCCTTGATCCTGCCTGCGGCTCCGGCTCTTTTCTGCTGGGAGCTTATCAGAATCTTCTCGACTGGCATTTAAAGTGGTACACCCAAAACGATCCAGAAAAACACGCCAAAGCCAAAAAGCCGATTTTATATAAAGGACAGGGCGATGCGTGGCACCTGACCACTGCCGAGAGAAAACGGATTCTCTTAAACAACATCTACGGTGTGGATATTGATACTCAGGCTGTCGAAGTGACCAAGCTGTCGCTTTTGCTCAAAGTGCTCGAAGACGAAACCGGCGAGACGCTCAACCGCCAGAGAATGCTTTTCCACGAGCGGGCACTTCCTGACTTAGGCGGCAACATCAAATGCGGCAATTCGCTCATCGGGCCGGATTTCTATGAAGGCAAACAAATGACCATGCTGGATACGGAAGAAGCACAGCGCATCAACGTGTTCGACTGGCAGGCCGAGTTTCCGGAAATATTCAAGGCAGGCGGGTTTGACGCAGTGATCGGCAATCCGCCGTATTTAAATATTGATGATGTATGGGGCAAGAATGATAGTCGTTTGAAATCCATTAAAGAAATGTACCCAGAAATATACAACGATAAAACAGATATTCTTTTTTATTTTTTAGTAAAATCTTCGAAGCTCTCAAAGAAATATGTAAGCTTTATTGTTTCACGTGCGTTTCTAGAGGCATACAAAGCTGACCGGCTACGGTCTTGGCTTTTACATAACACAACGATTCAAGAAATCGTGGATTTCCAAAACTACTATATTTTTAAAGGTGTTGGAATTACAACAAGCATTATAACATTAAGTAAGGATTCTAAATCTGGACGTTTTCATGTTTATAAGTTTAAAAATGATAATCAGTTGAAAGGGGAAATTGGAGCTGATCTGGCTGATAAAAAATTATTTTTTGAGAACTATATAATTGAACAATCTGATCTCTCTGGTACTTCTTGGAGCTTTGTCAATCAAAATGATAAAAGTCTAATTGCGAAAATTGATGCAAAGGGAGTTCCAATTGGTAATATCTTAATAATTGGTCAGGGCATGCAAACGGGACGGAATGATGTCTTCGGGAAATTAAGTGTAAATGAACTTCGCCAATGGAGTGTTTCAAAGAATTTATATTACAAACGTGCAAGCAACACGGATATTCAACGTTACTCAATTCGTACCCGGGGTGAATATCTTTTATATCTGGAAAATGTAGAAGATTTCTCTACACTACCTTTAGGAATTCAGAAACATATAAAAAATCATTCAGAGGCGTTGAAAGGAAGAGCAGCATTTCAACGTGGCGATTGCCTCTGGTGGAAGTATACGTGGCCTTTACATAAAGAATTATATACGCGTTCTAAGATATTATGTCCCTACTTGTCAAAATATAATCGATTCGTAATCGATCAGAGCTGCGAATTTATTGGCCTTACGGATACAACCGTTCTGTTTGAAAATAATCAGTCAGAAAGTCTTTTTTACCTGCTTGGATTGCTGAATTCGACTTTGTTGAATTTCCGTTATAAAAGCATCGGCAAACTTAAAAGTGGTGGTATTTTAGAGTATTTCTGGAATGGTGTCTCCAAACTTCCAATCCGGCGCATTGACTTCAAAAAACCTGAAGAAACGAAAATGCATGACAAAATGGTGCAACTCGTCGAGCAGATGCTTGCCTTGCACAAACAACTGGCCGAGGCCAAAACCGCCCACGAACAAACTCTGCTTCAGCGCCAAATAGACGCAACCGACAAGCAGATTGACAAACTGGTTTACGAACTCTACGAACTGACGCCGGAGGAAATAAAGATCGTAGAGGGACAATGAGAGATCATTATGAGCACGAAGTCCCGCGGCGCTGCGCGCCTGGGATAGTTCCCAATCCCGATAAATCGGGATTGGGTAATTCGACTTACCAATTCCGACACGCTTCGCTTTCAGAATTGGAGTCTCATTACCACTAACGCTTTAATGAGCCTTGATTTTCCGGAACTTTGTTCACGGAAAATCTTAGAGTGAATTATCCCACCACCTGCGGGTGGTAGGGGCGAGCAGCACTACGCTTGCTCTCAACGAGTGTCACTAAAATCAAAATTGTTGAAGGGCAATAATAACAGTCCGCCGATAGAATTCAGCAATTGCTGAATTTGAAAGTATAATTTTCAGAAAAGAGGAGAAAATAAAATGAAGATCATCATGTTAACTGTGTGCTTTTTTATCACCTTATTGCCATCCGCCAATGCTTTAGAATTGTATCGATGTCTTGATAACAACGGCAATCAAATCATTACCAGCACGCCTCAAGACGGGATGACGGATTGTGTGCTGAAGGATTCTTCTGATGGCGCAGTAGCGGAAGAAAAAGCCCAAAAACAAAAGTCGCCCGAAGAGTCCGATAGTAAAACGACGAAAGCTGACGAAAAATTGCGTCGGCAATGCGCACAGTTGAAAGTTTATCGCGAGGAGGAAAGGACGTACTGCGAAGGTATCCCGAAGAGTTATAAAAGCGGCAATGAGGAAATGAAAAAAAAGGCACAAGACCGGATGGCGTCTTCCAACGCGAGCGCCAGCCAACTCTGCGACTATTACAGAGGCATGGTCAGAGAATTAGAGGCAAAATGTCCCTGATCAACGGCGAAAGCAACAAAAGATAAACAGGACTTAATGAAGGCGAAAAAAATATCGACTGCGATAATTGTTTTAAACTACAATATGATTACAGTTGCCGCTTTGATTCCGGGAGAGTTCATCCGGCACCTTTCAGCGTTACGCTTCTGACGTTCGGGATTCACCAGGTTTCATTGAGGATGGGTAATGAAAGTAAGGGCAGATGGAAATTTTGGCGAGTGGATAAGCATTGGTGGAAATCAGCTTTATCCTGCTTATATCATTAAAGGTAGACAGCGGAAATTGATGATCGATGCCGGAATCAACCTGATGGGCCCGGCCTATATTGCTTCGCTGGAAAAGGTTTTCGGTGATAAAAACGCTCTGGATTATGTTTTCGCTACGCATTCCCACTTCGACCATCTGGGCGCGATTCCGTATCTCAAAAGAAAACTGCCTTCTCTGAAAGCCGGAGCTGCCAAGCGTGTCGGTACTCTGATGAAAAAACAATCCGTTCTGGATCTGATGACTTCTTTAAGCGATCTTCAAAGATTTTTCTTTCAAGACATCGTCGGCAATGAAGATGTCCATATCGAACCGGTGGATTTTGAGCTCAACCTCAAGGCAGGGGACAGGTTCGATCTCGGCGGAGTGACCTGCGAAGTTTATGAAGTGCCGGGACACACGAGCGACTCGCTGGCATTTTTTATCCCCGAAATCCGGGCGCTCTTCGCGGGAGAAGCATGCGGCATTCCTGAAAGCGACAAAGACAGCCCGATACAAGTCGAGTTTTTATCTTCTTATGACGATTACGTTGCATCGCTGGATAAGCTTATCAGCCTTCAGCCGAAAATTCTCTGTATGGGACACATGTGGGTTTTTACAGACGAGGACGCCACCGGGTTTTTACAGCAATCGCTTGAAGCCACTCCCCGGTATCGAAAATTGATCGAGGCATATCTCGATGCCGCAAAGGACGATATCGATGGCGCTGTGCAACTCATGGCGAAAAAAGAATACGATGAAAAGGGGACGATTGCCCAGCCCAGAGAATCCTATGTGGAAAATTTAAGAGCACAGGTGCGGCATGTGGCGTTAATACAGGCAGGGAAATAGTTGATGGTTGATAGTGGATAGTTGATGGAGGGGGCATCATGAACGTTGAATTTTTTTGCTGGACAAAGTGAACCACCTGCCGGAAAGCGAGGGAGTTTCTTTCGCAGAAAAAGGTGGAAATCAATGAACGGGATTTTTTTAAGGAGCCGCTGACGCGCCAAGAAATCAATGCGCTGTTGCAGGGAAAGCCGGCCTCCGGCATGTTCAGTTTTAAATCACCCAGTTTCAAGACGCTGGGGCTGAAGCAGGAAAAACTCAAAGACGATGATTTGATTAATCTCATGCTCAAAGAGCCGCGCCTGATCAGAAGACCTATTGTTAAGATTGGCGGGAAGGTTTACTTTGGAGCTGATGTTAAGATACTGGGAGAGATTCTTACCGGGAGAAAGGAGACTTAAATCAGATTGGCTATGTCGGAAAAGACCAGCGCTGGAATACTTTTATATCGAATGACCGAAAACGGTTTGGAGGTTTTTCTTGTTCATCCCGGCGGGCCCTACTGGCAGAAAAAGGATGATGGCGCATGGTCTGTTCCCAAAGGAGAATTCGAAGCCGGGGAGGATTCCCTGGAAGCGGCGAAACGTGAGTTTAAAGAGGAAACCGGTTTTGACATCACCGGCGATTTTATAGAATTATCTCCGCTGAAACAGCCCAGCGGGAAGGTGGTTTATGCCTGGGCAGTCGAAGGAAATATTGACGCAAAATCCATAAGGAGTAATATGTTTTCAATGGAATGGCCGCCCCGCTCAGGCAGGGAGCAGGAATTTCCGGAAGTTGATAAAGGCGGCTGGTTTACCGTTGCGCAGGCGCAGAACAAGTTGTTGCCGGGTCAACGCGGTTTTCTGGCTCAACTGAAGAAAATAATAGTTGATAGTTGATGGTGTCCCGCTACGCTATCGCTTCGGGGATAGTTCCACTTACGTTTCGCGCATCGTTTCACTCGCGTTCAACGAGTGTCACTAGATGGTGGATGGTGAGAGAAGAAATATGAGTAAAAGAATTATTTGTTTTAGTTTGGGTTTATCGGAAGAAGACGTTGAAAAAGGCCGGGCTTCGTTTTATAGTCTGAACAAGGAAGCCCCCGCGCTGGAAGTGATTACAATTTCAAAATCCATGCTGGGTTTGAAAGTTGCGGACGTATTGGCAAATGTGTTCGATGGCTCCGGATTGAACGCAGCCCAAGTGCAAAAGGATGCGGAGGATCAAATATCTCCGGAACTTTATAAATACCGCGTGGCTGTTATGCTCGCGGAGGAACGCGAGGAGGTATTGAAGATCATGAGGAGTTTTAAGGCGGTTCTTCCCGATCCTCAAAGTATTATTTTTGCCGTGATTACGGAGACGGCTCTGAATTGGACATTCGGGGACTATATCGAACATCTTGGCGAAGAACACGAGTATATGAAAAACCGTAATCCCGGAAAGTAAGTGCAGGAGACGGAAATAAAAAATAAAGGACATATTATGGAACCAATCAAAATAATGCCGTGTCTGGATATGAAAAACGGAAAGGTGGTCAAGGGAGTTCATTTTGTCGACATTAAAGAAGCGGGGGATCCGGTGGAAAATGCCGTGTTTTATCAGGCGGAAGGCGCTGATGAACTGGCGATGCTGGATATTGCCGCCACGCTGGAAAACCGCAAGACGCGTCTGGAATGGGTGAAGAATGTTTCCAACGTGATAAAAATTCCTCTGACGGTCGGAGGCGGCATTGCTTCGCTGGACGATATCGATATGGTTCTGGCAGCCGGAGCGTCGAAGGTTTCGATGAATAGCGCGGCGGTGAAAGATCCCGGCCTGATCCGCAGGGCGGCGGAAAAATTCGGCAAGGGGAAAATTACGGTGGCGATCGACGCGAAAAGAAATGCGCAGATGCCGTCGGGGTTTGAGCTGGTTGTTTCGGGCGGGACGTTGCCGGTCGCCAAGGATGCCATTGCCTGGGCGAAAACGTGTCAGGAACAGGGCGCGGGGGTGATTCTACCCACAAGCATGGACGGCGACGGGACGAAAGCCGGTTACGATATTCCTTTCACCCGGGCGATTGCCGACGCGGTGACGCTGCCGGTGGTGGCTTCCGGCGGCGCGGGCAAACTGGAAGATTTTTACGAGGCAGTGATCAAGGGCGGCGCGACCATTCTGCTGGCGGCTTCGGTTTTTCATTTCCGTCTGCTGAAAATTCAGGATGTGAAGAATTATTTGCGGGATAAAGGTTTGACCGTCGCGTAAACTGAGCAGGCTTGAATTAAATTATTTTTCCCGGATTGCCGCTTTCCCGGCATGGCTAAAAATGATGAAGTATAACACAGGAAGGAAGCAGGTATGACAGCAAATACTAAGATCACTTTACGCAACAAGAAGAACGACCTCCGCAAGCTGGTTATTCTGATGAACAGACAAAACAACAGGTTCATGCCTCCGTTCGAGCCGATTCTTCAAACGATTGATTTGGCTATCGAGCCGGAAGAACTAAACCTGCTTCTAAAAATGGGAACAGGAGTGTACTCTTATGAACAGGCTGTGGCGCTCAGCGGGATGAATAGTGAAAAATTCAAGGTCATATTTGAATCGCTCAAAAAAAAGGCATTCCTGGGAATTCAAGAAACGGAAAAGGGCGAAGAACAATATAGCCTCCATCCTTTTATTGTCGGTTGGTTTGAGGGAATCGTGACCTATATGATCGGCAGGCCGGAAGAAAAAGAATTTGCGAAAAGATATATGCATTTCTTTGATACGTTGCGCGATCGAAATTACTTTCCCGTTCGCAAGGTCATGAATATGATGGGCAGGTATGCGTCTGTATCTAATCAAAGTGTCGGGATGGTGCGGGAATCCAAGAATGCCAAAGGCAAATCCACCATCGTTGTGGATGAAACCATCGCTGTGCCGGATTCCAGAGTTTATCCGACAAATTCCATCAATGATATGATTATGGAATTCGGGAAAAAAAGCATTATTGGTCAGTTTAAAAAATGCATGTGCCGGCATGTTGCGGCTAATGCCGGAGATCCATGCCGATTCAATATGCCTGACGAGATAGCCTGCATGGGTTTTGGCGATAAAATCAGAACTTATATAAAATATGGATACATGCGCCAGATCAGCAAGGAAGAAGCTTATGATATTATTCAAAAGGCGAGGGATTGCGGCGCGGTCCATACCGTTTTTCACGAAAAAGATGATACCAAGCTTCCGCAAAGCGGTCTTTGCAACTGTTGCTGGGATTGCTGCGGAATAATCCGTTCCTACAACATGGGTGCAGTTCCTTTGCGCTACAGCTGTTATTATGAAGCGACGATCAAAGATATTTCCAAATGCACAGGGTGTGGTAAATGTGAAAAATATTGTCCCACTGCCGCGATAAAAGTCGTGGAGAAAAAAGTGGAGCTCGATGTTAAGAAGTGCATCGGCTGCGGTCAGTGTGTTCATCAGTGTGTTTTTTCAGCGGTTGAACTGGTGGAAAAAAAACGCACGGCATTCTTGCCCATGCTGAAAACATCCGAAGCGAGGATCGCGACGTAAAGAATCAATATCAATAACTGCTCGTTAATAGGGAGATTCTGTTATGGAAACGATGATAGCCTGTTGTGGAATCATGTGCTCGAAATGCCCGGTCTATCTGGCAACACAGGCCGATGATAACAAAGCCAGAGAGGAAGTGGCGATACTCTGGTCGAAACAGTATGGTATGGATATGAAACCTGAAGATGCAAATTGTGATGGTTGTCTTCAGGTCAACGGGCGACTCATTGGTCATTGCCGCATCTGTGGCATCAGAGCTTGCGGTATGGAGAAAAAGGTCGGCACATGTGCAGATTGCACTGAGTACGTCTGCGAACAACTGAAAGCTTTTCATGCCATTGCTCCGCACGCGCGCAAGATGCTGGAAAAGTTACGAGCGAATAGAGTAGACGGGTGAAAGAATAAAGGACAGGGGATAAAATTATTTGACATATGTTGAAAGTATAGATACCTTTCTCAACACAAGGTAAATCGCTTCAAGGAGGTTTTATGAAAAAAACATTTATCACGATTTTAGTCATGGTGGGAATATTGACAGCTTCAACTCTTTACGCGGCCAATCTTTTCGGCATTGTGTCCGATAAAGCAGGCAAGGCTGTGGAGACCAGGGTAACGCTCAAGGATGATAAAGGCGCTGTGGTCGGCGCGCCCGTAACAACGGATAAAAAGGGGAAATATGCTTTTCAGGATATCAAACCCGGTTCCTATGTTGTAGTTGTCGGTGCAAAAGATGAATATAAAATTTTTGTCGGACCCGGAGAAACAAGGCGTGATTTCGGTCTGAGATAATTTGCCCGTTGAGGTTTGGAAGATGTGTGATGAGCAACACCAAAAACAGGAAGCACCGCCCAAAAAGAAGGACCTTTGGGATATTATGCAGGCGCTGGGACCGGCGTTGATTGCCGCCACGGTGGCGATCATGGGTTCGATCTACAGTTATCAGCAGGCGCAGATGACCAAGGCCTCCGAGATGCGCGAAGTCTATACGAAGATTATGACGGAACGTGAAAGTTCGGATAACAACATTCGCGCCAGTATGTTTCAGATGCTGTTCAACGCAATGTTCGATAAGGATATCGATTCCGCCGACACACCGGATAGTATTAGCCTGATTAAAAAGAGGGTAATGTTTTTGGATGTGCTTTCACGAAACTTCGACACGGTGGATATCAAACCACTTTTTGAAGACCTGGATGGCGAGTTGACCAAAAAAATTTACAACGACAAATCGTATTCTGACGGCGCTCAGAAAGATTATTTTGCCATGCGTTCCGAATTGCGACGCATCGGCAGAAATCTTTCAGTCAAACAGCTCAACGCCCTGGCATCACTGCCAGGCACGGTGGTCAAAAGCATTGTGCTGCTTGAGGACAAAAATAAGAATTTAATGGTAATGCAGGATGAAAGCTCTGCCAATTCAAGCGGTGATACTATTCCAGTGGAAATTAAAGCGCAGGGCCTTGATGACGGCAAGGTGGAAATAGCGCTGGAGTACCAGAAAACAAAAGTTTCCGATAAGGGGTTCAAAGCGCCATCCTTTATTATTACATTCTACGACATGCCTTATATCGATAACAGTGTGATTGACAAGGATATGCGCGTGGGAGTGGTACTGACGAAATACGCGACCACAAAGGATCTTGATTTGTTCCGTGACCGGATTGATAAGCGGCTGATTAATGATTACGAAGACCTGAAGTCCGGTGGAATTACCAAGTATGCGGAGCTTCGGCTAATCAGATTTCCTGCCAAATACACCGGCCACCGTGACCGGCCGTATTTGCAGGAGATTCTTCAGGATTTGATTACAGAGGAAAAAACAAAGAAAAAAGGTTAAACGTTTAAATGTTTTTAAATTGTCCAATCCAGGGAGGATGTTTCATGAAAAAATATATACAAGTTTTTCTGCTTTTTGTCGTGCTGTTTACATTTGATGCCTGTGTTCCGGTTCCCATCCCTGTAGGCACCACAACGACCACATATGAGCAACCATACAATTACGGATATGAAGATGATTATGTGGATGTGCCGATAGTGTATGGCGAACCCATGTACTACGTTCCGCCGGTTGCCGTTACATTTGCGTTCGACTATTTTACATATGAAGCTGCGGGCGGCTTTGTCGATATCGTCTTCTGGAAAGGCAGTCACCGGTTCCATCAGACGCCCTGGTATGACAGCGGAAGAAGAATTTCACAGCGTGATATACGCACAAGCAGGCCGCATTATAGAGTGCGGGGAAAAGAATTTTATCAACATCGCGAGAAGTTGGAACGGCATCACCGTATTTTTCATCCCGATGCATATTACAAGCTGGAACGATATAAGCAACAGCAAAAGATACGGGAAGAGCAGGAGAAACAAAAACGTCAGGCAGAGCGTTATAAACATGAACAGGAAATACGCGAGCAAAAGGAGAAGCAAAGGCGAATAGAGGAGCGCAATAAATACGAACGGGATCTGGAAAAACAGAGAGATAAACGAAAAGAGCAGGAGGAGCGCTACAAACACGAGCAGAAGATGCGTGAGCAGAAGGAAAAACAAAAACGAATAGAGGAGCGTGAAAAATTAGAGCGGGAGCGGGATAGAGAAAGAGATAAACGAAAGGAGCAGGAGAAACGCTTTAAACAGGAAAAGGAAAAGCGGGAACACAAGGATAAACTGAGAGAACAAGAAGAACGTCGTAAGGATGAACAGAAAAGACGGGAGCAGAAAGAGAATGAGAAAGAAAGAGAAAGAAAAATAAAGGAAAAAGAGCGGAAAAAGAGAGACAGGGAAAAAGAAGAACATGATGGGAGAGGCTAATCTATAGTCAACTTCTGATTTAAGTATTTTACAAATTGTTATGCGTTTGAAGCCCAGGCGGCATTCTGAAAAATTCGGGATGCCGCTTTTTTTATATCGTTCTTTGCAGGTTAAATAAAAATATTGAATAAAACAATTGACATGTTTGGAGAATTTCCTTATCTTTAATTTACAGGTAATGTTTCCGGAAAGCGCGAAGAACAACCAATTCTTTTACATTAATATTTAACACGTAAGGAAGGGACGTCTTATGGGGCATTTGGTCGGGAAAGAAGCTCTTTATCGCGAATTGGGAAAAAAAATAGACGGGCTGACGGTTAAAGCGCCGTGGACGGAGACGTTTTATGCGATATTAAAAGAACTGTATACCGTTGAAGAGGCCGATTTGATCGTGAGGATGCCCTATCGCCTGTCAAACCTTAAACGAATCCAAAAAATTACAAAAATTGAAGAAAATAAACTGAGAAAACTGCTCGATGGACTTTGCGCCAAGGGTCTGCTCATGGATATTGAGGTTAAAGGTGAATATCTTTATATGGTGTCGCCCATGGTCATCGGTATTTTCGAATTCACAATGATGCGTACAGGGGGGAATCTCAATTTTAAAGAATGTGCAAAGTTATTTCATGAGTATATGTTCGTTGACACATCCTTTATTGCTGCGAATGGTATTGAAGGAGACAAAGTTTCCATCCTGAGAGCTTTACCGCACGAAGGCACTGTTGCCGAAGAAGACTTTGTCGAAGTACTGGATTTTGAAAAGGCTTCTCGACTGGTGGAGGAAGCGAGCCGTTTTGGCATTGGGCTATGTTCCTGCCGTCACGAAAAGCACCACCTTGATGAAAAGAAATGCGACTTTCCGCTGGAGAGCTGCGCTTCATTTGATATTGGCGCTGATTTTCTGATTCGCAATAATCTGGCCAGGAAAATATCAAAAACCGAAATGTTGGAGCATTTGGCGCGTTCCCGTGAATCAGGCCTCGTGCTCAGCGCGGATAACGTCAAAAAGAATATCACGGCGATATGCTCCTGTTGTGGCTGCTGCTGTAATGTTCTTTTGGGCATCAGCACATTCGGCATTAACGGATTGCTGGTGACATCCAATTTCATTGCTCAGCCGGATATCGCATTATGCAACGGTTGCGGAAAGTGCGCCAAAGCTTGTCCCATCAACGCTATTGAGATGTCGCCGGTCGATGATCCGGGTTCAAAGATAAAAAAGAGGGCGAACGTGGACACGGAGAGCTGCGTCGGTTGTGGTGTTTGCGTTTTAAAATGCGATAAGACGAAAGCGCTCAAGCTGATAAAAAGAGAGCAACGGGTACTGCACCCGGAAAACGTTTTTGAAAAACTTATCCTGCAGTGTCTGGAAAAAGGCACTTTGCAAAATCAATTGTTCGATAAACCCGATAGTCTTACACACAGCGCAATGCGCAATATCATGGGCGGATTCTTAAGGCTGCCTTCAGTGAAAAAAGCTTTGATGAGCGACGTCCTGCGTTCCACGTTCTTAAAATCAATAACTGTCGGGGTTAAATTGCAGGGGATAAAAGCTCCCGGAATTTAAGTTGATAAAGTATTGTATCAATAAAAAATGTTCCGGAAGCTTTCTGAAAACAATAAATCTCTTGACAATATTGTATTGACATAAACGCTTGCGGTTCATATATTTCCCGCCATGATTGAACTCAATACCGTCACCAAATTATATGGTTCTCTTGCCGCCGTTGATCAGGTTTCGTTTTCCGTCGGAGCGGGCGAGTACTTCGCTCTTCTGGGACCGAACGGTGCCGGTAAAACCACTATCGTCAGGATGCTGCTCGATTTTACACGGCCCACATCAGGTTCTCTTTTGTTAAATGGCGCATCCGCCAGCAAACCGGCAAGCCGCGCGTTGGTGGGATATTTACCGGAGCAACATCGCATTCCACCCTATCTTTCCGGGTGGCGGTATCTGTGGCGTTGCGCCGAGCTGTCGGGAATGAGAAACCGGGAAGCGCAGGAACAATGCGAACGCATTGTCGGTCTGATCGGCATGCAGGGCAGGGAACACTCTCAATCCCGTACTTATTCCAAGGGAATGATTCAGCGTTTCGGACTGGGCGCGGCACTTATCGGAAATCCGAAGTTGCTTATTCTTGATGAACCGACAGCCGGTCTTGATCCCATTGGTATCAGAGAAATACGCCAACTGTTGGAGTCTCTAAAAAACCAGGGGATGACTATTTTTTTGAATTCTCATCTTTTATCGGAAGTGGAAAAAATATGCGATAACGCCGCAATTATCAACCGCGGCAAGCTGATGGTCAAGGATAAAATATCGGCCCTGGTCAAAGACGGCGACACGCTGGAAGATGTTTTTGTCCGATATGTGAAAGGTTGAAATAGAAATGCCTAAAAATCGTTCCCCCATAATCAGCATCGCAAAATTTACTCTCATCGATGAAATGCGTCAGAAAAGTTTTATCGTCATGTTCGTTATCTGTGCTTTGTTTATTTTAATGGTTCGCGGTTGTTATCAGGGCGGTTACATGGTGAACGGACAGGAGGTGGAAGCCGGAAAAGTCGTCGTCATGGTGTCGAAATTAATTTTCCATGTCATTGCCATTGGCGTTATGCTTTTGGCCGGTTTGATGGCTATGCGCGTATTCAGACGCGATCGCGATGATGGGACACAATCGTGCGTACTCTCCAAACCGATAACACGCCTGCAGTATGTGGCCGGGAAAATTCTTGGTTTGTGGATTTTGGTGACGGTCTTCATGTTTGTATTACATGGCATTGTTTTTTTAATCACGTCGTTAAAATTAAATGTCATCATGCCGGAATATCTTTTGGCATCGCTCCTGTGTTCCATAAATCTTCTTTTTGTTGTGGTAACCGTGTTTCTTCTGTCCCTTGCAATGCCCGATATTATTGCGCTGCTTTGCGTGATGGGTATAGGCATCATGGGTTCTGTCGCTGACGTGATCTATGCCGTAAGGAATTCCCCGATGGGTCAGGCGATGATGCAACAAAATAATCAATCTGATTTCACCCTTTGGCAGTTTGTTTACTATTTGTGGCCGAAACTTTTCGGAGTCCAGCGATTCGCTTCTTCATGCATCGGCGCTGAAGGATTGGGTGAACGGGCTTCCATGTATCCATTCATGAACATTATGATCTATTGCGTTATTCTCGGCGCATTGCTGTTCTGGCGTTTCAATCGGGAAGATATATCCTGATAATTCTATCATTAGTCTAAAAAATCACGAATATGACCGCCATTATCCCACATGGCTTCGTTTGTGGGATATCCCTATGTGCTTTGCACAAGGCATAGTTCGTCCAGTAAATTTTAATTCGCTTCTAAAACTTGGGACTCACTAATTCCACTTACGCTTCGATCTTCATTTCATTCGTTTTACCACGGCGCGTTGCGCCTGGTATAATTCGTCCAGAAAGTTTCAGTGCACTACGTTTCTGAAACTTGGGTCTCATTATCAGCGAGTGTCATTAAATTCTAAATTGACTAATCGAAAAAAATGTGAGATAAATCATGTAAATTAATTTGATATATCACTTTGGCGATTCTAAAAACGGTATTACGTTGAAGCTCATGCCTCAGTAACATGCACGAATGAGGCTTTATCTTAGACTTTAGGAGAATGCATGGCGAGTAGATATAACAAAACATCTTTGATAATAATTATAAGCATTGTTTTTCTGTTATTTTCGTTCAACGAAGGATTTTCAAAATCATCAAAAAAGAGACATCATCATCGCAAACAATCTGTTTCTCAATCTGTTAAGAAGAAAGGCGGGCTGGTTTTAGGCTCGGCTGCCATATATGTTAAAGATCAGCAAACCGGAAAATGTCTAATTCAAAAACAGGCTAAAGCGGTCATGCCTATTGCTTCCATCACGAAATTGATGACCGCCATGGTGGTGCTGGATTCAGAACTTGATCTTGGCGAAAATTTGAATATTGAAATGGAAGATGCATATGCCGTTCGCGGCACAAGTTCACGACTTGCCGCTGGCACTGAACTCACACGCAAAGAAGCATTGCTGCTCGCCCTGATGTCATCGGACAATCGGTGCGCTCACGCGTTGGGAAGAACTTATCCGGGTGGTTATGGGGAGTGTGTCAGAGCGATGAACGCCAAAGCCCGGTTGCTGGGTCTTACCAATACGCATTTCAAGGATACGGTGGGGTTGTCCAGCGGCAATGTTTCTTCCGCGAGAGATCTGGCTATATTGGTGGATCAGGCATACCAGTATGATCTTATCCGTGATTTCAGTACGCGTAAAACAGCCACTATTTTTATAGACTGGCAGATGATGTCTTTCCGTAATACGAATAAGCTCGTTCGTGATTCCGACTGGAAAATAGGTCTTTCCAAAACAGGATTTACAAGAGAAGCCGGAAAATGTCTGGTCATGCAGGCTAAAGTGGCAAAACGTCAATTCCTTATCGTTCTTCTCGATTCTCGTAATAGCAGGAGCCGCATCAGCGATGCCAACCGGATTAAAAGCTGGCTGGAATCCAAAATCACATCTGAGAGAACTTAGTCATGACAACATCCTCAAACGTTAGCCATCGCTGAGTTTGTATTCTGAAATTATTTCCTGTATGATAACCATGTCATCATTTTCCTTGTAACCAAATCATGAGAAAGTCTTTCTTAAACAAAAGGACGAAAAAAATGTTGGACACCGACCCCGAAGGCTTTATTGAAAGGGTCATTATCGACTATGCGCGTTCCAGTCCCTTGAATGGCCTGGATGGTTTCGGGAACGAACCAATATTTGGAGAACCTCTGGTGGGTATTGCCGACGGCGATGATTATCTGTTTAAAGAATATAAAAACGTCGTTCATGAAAATCACCTGTTGCCGCGCGAAGTTCTTGAATTGCACCTGGCTGAAAAAGAAAATAATGAAATAACAAATCTGGAAAACGTCAGCGTCATTTCTTTTGTTTTACCAATCAATAGACAAACAATCAAAGTCAACGCACGGGAAAAAGAAGGTCCTTCTTTGCGATGGAATCACACGCGTTGGAAAGGTCAAGTTTTCATCGATGAAATATCGAATTATCTGATATCCGTTCTGGAGACAAGGGGTTATTTAGCTGTTGCGCCGGAATTGAAGCCATTCTTTAAAATATTCATGTCTTCCAACGGATTGTCATCCAATTGGTCTCAGAGACACGCAGCATATGTGGCAGGGTTGGGAACATTCAGTCTCAATGACGGTTTTATTACATCCAAAGGCTTGGCCATGCGCTGCGGAAGCGTGGTTACCAACCTGAAACTACAATCGTCGTTCAGGGCATATATCAATCATCTGGAGAATTGCCTTTTTTATACCACGGGAAAATGCGGTAAGTGTATCCGCCGTTGTCCCGGAGGCGCGATAAGTGAAAAAGGTCATGATAAACTAAAGTGTCTTGAAATGTTGTTTGAAAAACAAAAACCGTGGATCGACGGTGTGCATGGTCAGGGATTCATTGGAAATTACGGGGGCTGCGGCTTATGTCAGACCGGCGTTCCATGTGCCACTCGTATTCCGGTAAGAAAAGTTACAGTGAAAAAATCCGTTGGATAAATTTATAAACTGTCATTATCTTATAGATGAGAGAACTCAATAGCGCTTACCGCCTTTGAATATTCACTCCGCTTGCTTTAGTGGCCCCCTTAAATATCCATCGTTGTATTGAACAAGGTAGTGTTACCTTTATTATTTTATATTTTTATATACTTATGTCTATATATTGATATTTAATTGACATTAAGGACATTTATTTATATATTGCCCGATCTGAATAGAGACATAAATAAATATTTTACGTTAATTTTGCGTGACTTACGGTTGAGGTTTCAGGGAGAAAAGAATAATGGCTTTAATAGAAATGAAAAATATTTCCAAGGATTACCATCTTGGCGAGACTGTTGTTCACGCGCTGCGGGGGATTGACCTGCAAATAGATAAAAAAGAATTTGTTGCTGTCTGGGGACCTTCCGGTTCTGGAAAAACCACGCTACTTAACCTTATTGGTGCGATTGATGATCCGACGAACGGAGAATTGACGATAGCAGGGAAAAAAATGCAGGGACTGACGGATGATCAGAAAAGTGAACATCGTAATGAGACTATAGGGTTTGTTTTTCAAGGATTTAATTTGGTTCCTGTTCTTTCCGCGCTGGAGAATGTTATGTTGCCCTTGCAGATTAAAGGCGCATCGCTTGCCGAAGCAAAGAAACAGGCTCTCATACGATTGGAAGAGGTTGGTTTGAGCGACCTCATTCATAATCGTCCGGCGAAGATGTCGGGGGGGCAGCAACAGAGAGTATCCATCGCACGGGCGCTGGTTAATAATCCTTCGCTGGTCATTGCCGACGAACCAACCGCAAATCTCGATTCTGAAACAGCCCGTATGGTTATAGAAATTATGAGAGAACTCAACGAAAAGGATCATATTACCTTTATCTTTTCCACTCATGATCAAAGGCTTCTGGACAAGGTCAAGCGTTTGGTACGCTTGGAAGACGGAAAAATAATAAACAGAGAAACCGAATGATAAAATGGATAAATCTGGCATATCGGAATATTTTAAGAAACAAACGCCGTTCTTTAGTTACCATGATTGCTATCGCAATGGGCTTTACCTCAATTAGTATTTTTCACGGTTATATTAATAACGCTTATGAAGGTCTTAGATGGCTTGCGATATGCGGGGAGAGATTAGGCCATTTAAGAATTAACAAAGCTGGTTGGGATGAGCAAGGAAAGCTGGAACCTCACAACTATATGTTTTCGAAGGAACAAACGGAGCAAATTATCCGGCTTGTCAGGGAGGAAAAAGATGTCGTATTGGTTTCGCCGCAGATTCAGGTTATGGGCACAGTAACCAATGGACTAACGTCTGTTATTTTTATTGCTCAGGGCGTTGTTCCTCAAGATGAGGAATTTATTAATAAATTCTGGTTTGATGTCGTTGGTTATGTTGATGAAGGATATGATGAAGTTATCGGTGAAACATTGCGTGAACATAAAACATACGGTGTGTTGATGGCTAAGGACATGGCCCACTATCTTAAAATGAAACCGGGTAGTAACGGAATTGTCATGGCGCAAACATTAACCGGTCAGATGAACGCTATGGATATAGAAATCAATGGTGTCTATGATACGGGCAATGATTTTTCCAATGACAAATTTATGCGGTTTAATTTTAATTTTGCTCAGTCTCTGCTCGATACGCAATCGGCGGAAAGAATATTGGTAATGCTCAAACATTGGAAACATACGGATAGGATGTATGATCTCATTCTTAAAAAAATAAGAAATGCGGGCATTGATTGTGAAATTAAAACATGGAGAGATCTGTCCATTAGTTATAAAAAAATGAAATCATATCTTGATACGATATTTGTGTTTCTTTTTTTCATTGTGTTGGCCATTGTGTTGGTAACGACAATCAATACGATGAGCGCAACGATTGTTGAAAGAACAAAAGAAATCGGAACCCTGAGAGCTCTGGGGATGAAACGCAAAGGCGTGTCAAATCTTTTTGCTCTGGAAGGAGCTTTGCTGGGGGTTTTCGGAAGTGCTCTCGGTGTGATTCTGCATACGATTGAGTGGACGGTTATCCGGTTATTTCCGCTTTACTACACACCTCCGGGTTTGTCCACGCCGGTGGCGATGAGAGTTAATATGGTTCCTTGGGCGCTGCTTGTGTTGATCGTATGTTTTATTGTATTATCCACAATCGCGGCAATCATACCTGCAAGAGCGGCGGGCAAAAAGAATATTGTGGAAGCACTGGGACATTCTTGAAATATTTTTTTAAAGAAAATGAACCCCGGATGTATAAACT
>DJVN01000162.1 GCA_002441205.1 Syntrophaceae bacterium UBA6255
TCGTTGACGCTCATCGGACCGCCCATCACCACGAGCAGATCTATCGTTTTGAGATCAGGAAAATCTGCTGATTCATAGAATTTGGTACTGGTTATTTCAAAACCGGACTTTTGAAGCCCGGGTTCGATGCTGCCAAGCCCTTCAAACGGGACATGCTGAAAGTAATGTGCGCGCATATTTTCTGGCTGCCTCTATCTAAAACATATAACTTAAAACAATTCCGCCGTAAAGAAATGAGCTTCTTTTATCAGATGGATCGGAATCTCCTTCCAAACCACGTGCTCTCATTTCATATTTTGCATCGCTAGAGAGCGGAAAAACATAAGTCAGTGTAGGGCTGATGGTAAGATGCCCGGTTACAGCAATCGGTATGGAAATAGAAACAACACCGTCATGAACATTATTAAATTTATCAGCGGTGGCTAACGAATCACCATCGAATTCCAGCTCACGTTTAAATTCCGGATAAGTTGTTTCATCGTCGCTTTTCAAGTAGCTGGCCTGTGCCGCCAGTTTTAAACCGACTTTTTCATGCAAAGCAAAGGTATGGGAGACACCCAGCGTAATATACAATTGCTTGTAATAATCGATTTCTTTATAAACGGTTAGTGTCGGAGATAAAATTGTATCCAGAACCAAAGTAAAAAACACTTCTTGTGAGTCCGGCAGATCAGTGCCGGCGGGAGCCGCCGCCGCAAGACCATAGTAAATGTAACCGACGCCAGCCTGTACCAGGCCGAATTTCTTGGAATAGGACAGCGTAACATCCGTTTCGGTGAAGTTGGATGAATATTCTTCATTACCTCCTGAGTAAGGATTGGTATCCAGATTGCCCCATACATTGGCCGTGAAACCTTTGTAGCCTGCGGTGAGCGACGGTTGTACGACAACACTGTGACGGGTCAATTCCTGACCGCGCCAGATATAGGCGCTCAAAACGCTCGCCGCGATCTCGCCGCTTACTTTTTCTTCCGCGGCTTCCTCCGCGCGGACAATTATCGGAAATGATGTCAACATCGCAATCATTAGAATCACTGTTATTATTTTTTTCATATAATTTATCCCTTTCATTTTAGTAAGTAATAGATGTTATTCAGAACATCGTTGTTGCATTTACATTTGTCATGCCGTCGAAGGACGGCATCCAGGACCTCTTAAAACTGGTTCCCGGCCTCCGTAACCTAAATAACCTGAAGGTCACTATAGGGTCATCTCCGACCGGGAAGACGACTGAAAATGGGCAATGAATAAGCTCAGCCGATGGCCGTTCCGCCACGCTCACCGCTGCTGATGCGAACGCATTCCGCCAGATCAATCACGAATATTTTTCCGTCACCGACGGAACCCGTGTGCGCGCCCTTCATAATGGCCGCGATGGCCGGCTCGACAAAAGATTCATTCACGGCGATATCCAGGCGGATTTTACTGAGCAGACTGCCCGCCTCTTTCGCGCCGCGGTAGATTTCCGTGACGCCTTTCTGCCTTCCCTGTCCTAAAACATTGGCCACGGTCATCAGATTGACGTCCACGGCCTCTAACTCTTTTTTTACCGCCTCCAGCTTGTGCGGTGGTATGATGGCAATAACGAGTTTCATGATTCATTCCTCCTATTCAATTACCGTGTAAGCGGCTTCGCTTTGTTGGGTTAAATCCAGACCGACGATTTCGTTTTTCTCTTCCACGCGCATACCAATCAATGCGTCCACCAATTTGAAGATGACGAAGGTCATGATGGCGGCAAAGGCAACGGTCACGATTAGCGACAGAGCTTGAACACCGAGTTGATGGGCATTACCGAAGAGCAGTCCATCAGCTCCGGCCGCGTTGACGGCTTTTTCCGCAAAAAATCCTGTGGCAATGGTTCCAACCGCTCCGCCCACACCGTGGACACCGAAGGCATCCAGCGAATCATCGTAACCGAGTTTGCCTTTGATGATCGCGACGGCGATGTAGCACACAACGGCGACGATCATACCGATGAACATGGCATTCATCGGATTGACAAATCCACAGGCCGGTGTGACAGCAACCAGACCGGCCACGGCACCGGTTGCAGCACCCAATATGGTCGGGCTTCCGTTATGCCACCATTCCACTAAAGCCCATGTCAAACCGGCGGCGGCGGTGGCGATATGTGTGGTGACAAAAGCATTGGCAGCCAACCCGTCGGCGGCCAGCGCGCTGCCCGCGTTGAATCCGAACCAGCCGAACCACAAAAGCGCCGCTCCCAGAACGGTAAAGGGCAGGTTATGTGGACGAATGGGTTTGTGATTGTAACCGATTCTCTTGCCCAGCATGAAGGCCAGCACCAGCGCCGATATTCCGGAGCTCACATGCACGACGATGCCCCCGGCAAAATCCAGCGCTCCGAGGGATTTCATCCATCCTCCCGTGCCCCAGACCCAGTGAGCCAGGGGATCGTAAACAAAGGTTGTCCATAACAGGGTAAAAAGCAGGAAGGCGGAAAACTTTACGCGCTCCGCGTAAGCGCCGATGATCAGAGCCGGTGTGATGATCGCGAACATGGCCTGAAAAATCATAAAGGCGTAATGAGGAATTCCGCCGGAATAATCAGGATTCGGAGCTCCTCCCACTCCTGCCAGCCCCATCCAGTCCAGTTTTCCGATAATACCGTGAAAGTCCGGACCGAAGGCCAGAGAATAACCGAACAACATCCACTGCAGGCTGATCACACAAACAATAATGAAGCACTGCATTAAAATGGAGAGGACATTCTTGCGACGAACCAGTCCTCCGTAAAAGAACGCCAGTCCCGGTATGGTCATTAACAACACCAGAGCGCTGGCCATTAATACCCACGCTGTATCTCCCGAATTAATCATAAGTACCTCCTTAAAAATTCTGTACGCTTGCATGTTGAGCAACGATGATGCCAAAATAGTTTATGATTTGTTAGTTGTTGTAATAATTGGTAAAGTGTCGAATAATAACATTATGTTTTTGGAACAATATTGTGTTTATTTTGAAAAATAATCAGAATATTGTGTCGTAGCTCGTTAACTGAATAAAAGTTATTACGCCGGTAAATTTTTTGAAAAACTACAAATATGTTTCGGCAAGGTAGATGCAAAAAAGAATACGTATGGCACAAAAATTGATACACTAATAGCCTAAACGCCTTTAAGCTCTTTTAATGTAGCGCAGATAGGCATTGTCAGGGAGAGATGTTTTACTGTAAGGTACCGGTAAAACTTGTTATTTGAAGATAAGAAAAATTTTGCAATTGCCATAGGGAAATAATAGGCTGAATTGAGGAATACAAATTTGTACCACGACAAAACAGGACAAGGATAAATGATTATGGCGCCATATGCACAGGTCAGTACAGGAATAAATGGTTTGGATGAAATTCTCAATTTTCTGCAAATGGGCGACAACGTCGTTTTGCAGGTGGACAACATTGAAGACTATAAGAAATTTGTTGATCCCTATGTCAAAACAGCTTTGGCACAAAATAGACGCCTTGTTTATATGCGTTTTGCCAATCATTCGCCTATTCTGGAAGCCAATAAGAAAATTAAAGTCTATAAATTGAATGCCAACAAAGGGTTTGAATCTTTCTCCACGCAGGTTCATAACATTGTCCGCGATGAAGGGCCGGATGTCTTTTATGTTTTTGACTGCCTCTCTGACCTTTTGATGGCCTGGGCGACGGATTTAATGATCGGTAATTTTTTTGTCATCACCTGTCCCTACCTTTTTGAATTAAATACAGTGGCCTATTTTGCCATTCTGCGCAGCCGCCACTCTTTCAAGACGATTGCCCGGATTCGTGAAACCACGCAGGTTCTGCTGGATGTTTATAACAATAAAGGCAAGGTCTGCATCCATCCTCTGAAAGCCTGGAAACGTTATACACCGACGATGTATTTGCCTCATGTCATGGAAGGCGAAAAATTTGTTCCCATTTTGAACAGCGCCGATGCGGCAAGCATTCTTTCCTACTTGACGGATAAAAATGCCACCAGCAGCGAGCGCAACCTTGATTACTGGGACCGCATTTTTCTCAGGGCCAACACGCTTCTGGAAGATCCTGATGCTGTTCAGGAAAAACAGGATATGGTGGAAACGCTTTCCCGCGTCATGATCGGACGGGAAAAAAGAATGTTATCTCTCGTGAAGGAGTACTTTACCCTTGAAGATCTGGTAGAAATCAAAAAACGCCTGATCGGTACGGGATTTATTGGCGGCAAATCCGTGGGCATGCTGCTGGCTCGCAATATTCTGCGCAAAGATCCGACTTTTGACTGGGACGCCGAACTTGAACTCCACGATTCCTTTTACATCGGGTCGGACATTTTTTATTCCTATATGGTGCAGAACGGCTGGTGGAAACTTTTAATGGAGCAAAAAACCGATGAAGGATATTTTAAGGTTGCCAGAGAATTAAAGGAGAAAATGCTGCACGGCGTTTTTCCTGATGAAGTGAAGGAACAGTTTCTCTTCATGCTGGAATATTTCGGACAGTCGCCTATTATCGTTCGTTCCAGTTCGCTTTTGGAAGATGCCTTCGGCAACGCCTTTGCCGGAAAATATGAAAGCTATTTCTGTCCCAATCAGGGCACGCCGGAAACTAGATATAAAAATTTTGAAGATGCGGTGAGGAAAATTTTTGCATCCGCCATGAACGAAGACGCTCTGACATATCGACTTCATCGTGGAATGGCCCAGCAGGATGAACAAATGGCGCTTCTTGTGCAGCGTGTGTCCGGTTCGCACCGCGACACTTACTTTTTCCCGGATCTGGCCGGAGTTGGTCTTTCCTATAATACGTTTGTCTGGCAGAAAGGCATGGATCCGAAAGCCGGCATGCTGCGCATTGTCTTTGGTTTGGGAACGAGAGCGGTTAATCGTGTGGAAAACGATTATCCACGTATTGTTGCTCTTGATGCGCCGCTCATCAAACCCTACTCCAAGCAGGAAGACATTAAACGTTTCTCTCAAAACGAAGTTGATCTTTTGAATCTGAAAGAAAATAATTTTCAAACTCTTCCGGCTTCGGATTTACTCGATTATTCCATTGAATCCCATCTGGATATGATAGCCACGCGCGATACAGCAGTTTCCGAATATTATCAGTCTCTGGGTAAAAAAGCAAAAGAAGCGTGGATTTTGACTTTTGATGAATTATTAGAGAACACACCCTTTGCTAAAACGATGTCCAATATGCTCAGAAAGCTGGAACAGATTTACCGCTATCCGGTGGATATTGAATTTACAGTGAACTTCAATGCCGAGGGCAAACCCAAAATTAATCTTCTGCAATGCCGCCCTTTCCAGACCAAAGGACATTACAGTCGTGTTGAACTGCCGGAAAAAATCGAAAAGTCAAAAATCCTCTTAAAACAGGAAGCCAATTTCATGGGCGGCAGTATTTATCAGGCAATTTCCCGGATTATTTATATTGATCCCAAAGGTTATGCAGCCTTAAGTCTTTCCGAAAAACACGAAGTCGCCAGACTTGTGGGTAAACTCAACAAGCAAATCGGGAAAAGGGAGGTCATGCCGACCATTCTGCTGGGGCCGGGACGCTGGGGAACCACGACGCCAGCCATGGGCGTGCCGGTCACTTTTTCGGAAATCAACAACATCACCGCAATCGGTGAAATCGCTTATCATGACGGTTCGCTGATTCCGGACTTGTCTTTCGGTACGCATTTCTTCCAGGATATGGTGGAAATGGATATTTTTTACATGGCCATTTATCCGGAGAAGAAAGATGTCATTTTTAATGCCGCCTTAATAAAAAAACAACCGAATATCCTGACAGACCTGATGCCGGATGA
>DJVN01000189.1 GCA_002441205.1 Syntrophaceae bacterium UBA6255
CAGTCAGTTTCGTTAATCATTTTGACTGCGTCCTGCGGCTGCCGGATATCTCCGTTGCCAATAACCGGAATTTTAACAGTTTTTTTGACTGTGGCGATAATTCTCCAGTCGGCATGACCGCTGTAACCCTGGTCGGCTGTACGGGCATGCACAGTAATCGCATCGGCTCCGGAATCCGCAACTGTCCGTGCAATTTTCACTGCATTGATTGAAGAGTGATTCCAGCCGGAACGAATCTTTGCACTAACCGGAATTTTAACGGCTTTTTTGACCGATTTAATTATCCGGGCAATCAGGGCGGGATCTTTCATTAAAACTGCACCGGCTCCGGCCTTGATCACTTTTTTCACCGGACAGCCCATATTGATATCAATCAAATCGACGCCGTGATCCGCGACAATGCGGGCGGCTTCGGCCATAATTTCCGGATCGGCGCCGAAAATCTGTGCCCCCAATGGACGGTCATCAGCGCAGCTTTTCAGATATTCGTAAGTTTTAGCAGTTTTGCGGATAAGACCGTTGGAACTGATCATTTCCGTATAGGCCAACGAGCAGCCCTGCTCACGCGAAAGCAAACGGAAAGGTAAATTGGAAATTCCCGCGAGCGGCGCCAGCAAGGCTCCTTTTTTTGCGGCGGCTTGAATTATATTATTTACTTTATTCAAAAAAGAATTGCTCCATTGTTTTAAAATATTTTGAATTCGCTGGAACATTATTACGTCAGCAATAAAATATATACAAACTGTAATTTCATATCCTCCGCTGGCGGAGGTGTCCCGATGTGGCATCGGGACGGAGGTGGATATCCCAAATTCATCCCTTTATTTAATCGCTTCCACCCCCTTAATCCCCCGCCCGCGGGGGATAGGCAAGAAGATACCATCTTCATCTTTAATTGGCGTAGTATTAACGTAGGCTATAAACAAATTAAACAGAAGATTTTAGCTTTCCCGAAGATGCTCTTCCGCACGGGCGAGTTCTTCCAACGTGTTGATTCCCATAACCTCAACATAATCGTCAGCGATAAACGATTTGACTTTCTGACCTTCACGAACAGCTATCTCAACAATATCCGTCAGATAATATTCGCCCTGTTGATTATGGTTGTTCACTTTTCCCAAAGCTTCAAAAAGAAATTTTGTATCGACGCAGTAAATGCCGGTGTTGATTTCGCCGATTTTTTTCTCCTCTTCTGAGGCATCCTTATGCTCAACTATTTTTAACACATTGCCCTTGTCGTCCTTGACGATGCGGCCATAGGCATGCGGCGGCGGTGGAATGGTTGTCAACACAGAAACAACGGCTTTTTCGGCGACATGATTATCCACCAGCGATTTGATTGTCCCCGGTTTTAAAAGCGGTACATCCCCGCAAAGAATTACCGTAAGTCCATCATAATTCGACAATACATCTTTTGCCTGCAAAACGGCGTGCCCTGTTCCCAGTTGCGGTTTCTGCTCAACAAAAATACAACCGCTGCCGGCAAACGCTTTCCGAACAATGACCGCCTGATGGCCGATAATCGCCACAATCTTTTCCGCGCCGACCGCTTTTGCCGTTTCTATGGAATAATACAACAGGGGCTTTCCGTTTAGTACATGCAGAACCTTGGCCTTATCCGATTTCATGCGGGTGCCCTTCCCCGCCGCTAATATCACTGCACAAAATTTATTTTCTTTCACCTTATCAATCCTTATCTCTGGTCATACCGGTGCAGGCCGGCCCTGGTGCCCTTTTAGGGTATATCCAGAATTTTTTCTTAATTAAATTTTATATCCCTTGAATTTCTGAAACACCGTTATATTTTTACTAAGTACATATAATTATCACTTTTGTTAATTATATATGCTTAGTAGAATTTTGTAAGCTCAGCAATCAAACCACCTTTATTGACTGACAACCGCAATAAACTTTATTCGCAAAATTATTTAATCGTTTCTTGAGTATACGGCGAAATTATCATTATTTCTTTTATCGATTTCTGGTCGGCATTTTCGATGATAAACGTAATGCCCTCGTAAACAAATCTTTCTTTGAGCTTTGGAATTCTGCCCATTTGATGCATCAGGAATCCGCCGACCGTCTCATAATTTCCTTCCGGAAATTTCACTTTTACCAATTGCCGCAGAGTCCCCATCTCCAGACGCCCCGATACAAGATGTCGTCCAGGAGCAATTTGCCTGTAGAGTTTTTCTCCCGCCACGTACTCATCAATCGTGCCGACGATTTCTTCTCCGATATCCTCGATGGTGACAACGCCGGTCGCGCCGCCGTATTCATCGACCACCACCGCCATCTGCTCGTCTTTTGTCTGCATTGCCGCGAGCAGTTCGCTGACCTTTTTTGTTTCCGGAACATAAAAGACATCCTTGCGCATGCAGGAGGCAACCGTCGCCTCGCCGACACCTTCGCCTTTCTCCTTGTCTTTGAGGAGCATTTCAAAAAGATCAAAGTAGCGCAAAATGCCGACGATGTTGTAAACGGTATCTTCATAAACGGGAATGCGCATGTATTTTTTATCGGCCACAACAGCCACGGCTTCGGAAATTTTCATGGAAGCGGGCAACGCCGTCAAAGCGGAAACCGGCACCATGATTTTCATTGCCGTGAGTTCGGAAAAATCAAACACCCGGTTGACCATTTCCTTCTCCCGGGTCAGGATATCGCCCCCTTTTGTTTTTTCGCCCAAGATGTATTTGAGTCCTTCCTTGGTAATGTGCGAGGATTGTCCGCTTCTGGTATCGGAAGAGAAATGCACCGTGCTTCTGGAAACGGCCGCAATTACGACGGCGATCGGATAAAAAAGTATCGATGAAAAACGGATAAAGTAGGCAATGCGCATCGCCATGGCTTCCGCGTAGTAAAGAAATACGCTGCGGGCAATGATCATAAGAAACAGCGTGGGAATCATGATCAGGAAGGCGATTTTTTCGCCGCGCGCCGGACCGTAAAAAGAAATTAAAAGACCGGTTATGAGCGTTGAAGCGATGATGATCGCCAGATTAGTCCCGACGAGTGCTGTCGAGATGAACCATTCCGGTTTTTCTTTGAGCTCGACGGCCTGATGAGCGGATTTTGACCCCTGATGCGCGCGGTTTTTCAGTTTATTGATATCGGAGGCAAAAAGCGCCACTTCACCGCCGGAATAAAGCATTTCCAGCATCAGGCAAAACAATATGGCCGCAATGATCAAATAAAAGCTCATTCTTCTTCCGCTTCCTCAAGCTCTTCTTTCGTTATCTTAACTTTCAGTATTCTTGTCTTACCGACGTCGAGTATATGAAAGGCATATCCGTCCGAACGGACTTCTTCTCCCTTTCCCGGCATTTTTCCAAATAAATGCAGAACAAAACCACCGATCGTATCAAACTCGTCCTCGGGTAAATCAGATTCGAGAAGTTTATTGCATTGTTCAACCGGTATATTTCCGGAAACGATCACTGTCTGTTCGTCAATTTTTTCACAGTCTTCGCTGCATGTTTCATCATCAACCCCTGTCTCTTCAAAAAGATGTTCTAGAATATGCTCCAGCGTAATCATACCGGAAACGCCTCCGTATTCGTCCACTACAATGGCGATCTGAATAAAATGTTTCTGAAAATCGTGCAGCAGGCCGTTGATTGTTTTCTGTTCGGGCACGAAAAACGGCCTGACCAGAAGATTGAAAATACCGGTCTGGGTTCTGCCGCGCCAGACGTTGTTGAGTAAATCCCTCGCGAACAGGATTCCCACAATATCGTCTCTATCCTCGCCATAAATCGGAACCCGTTCCTGCCGGGCGGCGGCAATGGACTGAAGCATTTCCTCAACCGGCATATCCATAGGAAGACAAAACATGTCGACGCGAGGCACCATGATATCCGTCACCGGTTTGTCCCCCAGCTCGAATATTTTATTGATTAATTCTTTCTGCTCCTCATCCACAACACCTTCCAGACTTCCGACATCGACAAGCGTTTTGAATTCGTGCTCCATAATGACTTCCGATTCCTCGGATTTATTGGCCCCGTAACGCCGCAGGAAAAGACCGGATACTTTTTCCAGAGCTGAAACGATCGGATACTCGAGACGTGAAATTGCCGTCAACGGAAAGGAAACCAAAGAAGAAATCTGCATCGGATAGGTGACACCAAAGGTTTTGGGAATGGCTTCGCCGACAAACAGCAAGACAACGGTTGTAAAAACAATGGAAACCCACTGCCCGTCGATTCCCAGAAGCCCGATGAAATAGGAAGCCGCCAGAATGGAGATGCTGACGTTGACCACCTCATTGCTGGTTACAATTGTAATCAGCAACCGGCGCTGATTGGAAAGCAATTTTACAACATAACCATAAAAAGGGTAATTATTCTTTTCCATTTTATGCAGGTGCAAATCACGCAGTGAAAGAAGAGCAGCTTCCGCCGACGAAAAGAATCCGGAAAGCATAAAAAGCAGGACTAAAACGACGATATCAGAATTCCAACCCAATTATTTCCAGCCCCTCATATTTTCTTGATGTTGCTTATGTCTTTAATTTATCAGATTATGGGGAAAAAAGAAACTGCGCTTTAAACTGTGTCCAGGGGGAACCATATTATCCTCCGCTGGCGGAGGTGTCCGCCATAGCGGACGGAGGTGGATGATCAAGGAATGGCTCTCCAAGAAGCTCGTCTAGCGAGCGCGTCCTACTATTATTGGTATGTTAAAATCTCCACCCCCTTAATCCCCCGCCAGCGGGGGACATGAAAAATGATTATTCCATTGACTTCAATAATTATTCTTTTTATAGTCTGCCTGTCTTAAAAACATTAGCAGGAGATTTTTGTTATGCCTAATATACTGCTTATCGGAAATGGTGCGCGCGAACACGCGCTGGCCGAAGCCATTACCCGATCTCCACAGAAACCCGGATTGTTTTCTTTTATGAAGTCAAACAATCCGGGAATTTCCTCTCTTTCGGAGAAGACAAAACTCGGGTCTTATTCAGACCTCGACGCGATTACAAAATTCGCCGCGAAAAATAAAATCGAGTTTGCCGTGATCGGACCGGAAGATCCTCTGAACAACGGCGTCGCGGACGCTCTGGCCGGAATCAACATACCCGCGGTGGGACCGATAAAAAGTCTGGCGCGGTTGGAGACGTCCAAATCTTTCACCCGGAATATCGTCAGCAAATACAATATTCCAGGCAATCCACGGTTCCAAGTGTTCAAAACGCTCGATGGCGTGGAAGATTTTCTCAATCAACTGGAAGGCATCGTTTTGAAACCGGACGGATTGACCGGCGGCAAGGGCGTACAGGTCCAGGGAGATCATTTTGCCACGAAAAAAGAAGCTCTGAAACTTTGTGAGCAGATCCTGACCGGTGGCTCTTCGCTGGTTGTTGAAGAAAAGTTCGACGGAGAAGAGTTTTCGCTGCAATGCCTGTGCGACGGGAAAAATGTTGTAGCCACACCTCTGGTGCAAGATCATAAAAGACGGTTCGACGGCGACAAGGGGCCCAACACTGGCGGCATGGGCTCGTATTCACTGGCGGATCATTCGATGCCTTTCCTGAAGCCGCAGGATTTACAGGACGGACTGGAAATCACCCGTCAGGTCGCCGCAGCGCTTTTGAAGGAAACGGGCAGCGCCTATAAGGGCGTCATGTACGGCGGGTTCATCGCCACAAAAGACGGCGTGAAACTTCTGGAATACAACGCGCGATTCGGCGACCCTGAAGCCATGAACATCCTGCCGCTTCTCAAAACCGATTTTGTGGAAGTCTGCCGGCACATCATTGCCGGAACGCTGGATAAATTAAAGATTGAATTCGATAAGAAAGCCTCTGTCTGCAAGTATGTTGTACCGAAGGGCTATGGACTGCCCGCCGATCATCCCGACGCGGCCTCGTCCAAAGCAAAAATCGAAGTCGGCGATGTGGGCAAGGCCAGGCTTTATTATTCATCCGTTGATCAGAAAGACGACGGTCTGTATCTGAGCTCCTCGCGCGCCGTCGGCATCGTCGGCATCGCTGATAATCTGGAGGATGCCCGCAGAATCGCCGAAGAAGGCGTAAAGGCCATTAAAGGGCCCGTGGCTTACCGCGAAGACATCGGCACCGACGCACTCATCCAGAAACGCGTTGATCACATGAAGAAGATACGCCCGTAGGGTCAATATTTTTTGGATTGTTCCCAGACCATAAAGAAATCGGCGCATTCGGCGAATGCGCTACACATCCGGAGCGTGAATGTCCGATAATTTAGCAAATAAAGAAATGACGGCATCGTTTGTCCGCCTCGATTTTCTGGATGCCCTGCGCTTTTTCGCAATCATCTATGTTGTCGTCAGTCATTTAATACTTATTCCTCAGCCTAATCTCGCGATTCCCGAATGGATTGCCCCGTTCCTGATCAACGGCGGTGACGCGGGGGTCAGCCTCTTTTTTGTTTTGAGCGCGTTTTCTCTGTGCTATTCCATGGACAAGCGCTCCGGAGAGAAAATGCTTCTGCGTAATTTTTACATCAGACGTTTTTTCCGGATCGCGCCTTTGTTTTATTTGCTGATGCTGCTGTATTGGATTCGCGATGCCTTTATCTTTAACGTATTGCATCCTGTATCGGAAGTTCTCGTCAACGCATCTCTTTTGTTTAATCTGGTGCCTTCCTGCATAACCGGATTCGTGTGGGCCAGTTGGGCCATCGGTGTCATTGCCGTGCTGTATCTGATTTTCCCTGTCATCCACAAATATATCCGCAATCTATATGGAGCGCTGGCTTTATTTGTCGCTTCCATCATGATCGCGTGGAGCTGGTCGTATTTTGTCAAATATTACGGTGTGGCGACCGGATACCTGAAAGCGGATGACGTCAGCTTTGTCTGGGGTTTCGGTTTTCTTCAACACCTGCCGGTGTTTGTCTGCGGCATTGCAGTCTATCACCTGTGCTTTGATTACTTCAGCAAAACAAGTCAAAGATCCCGGCAGACATACGGGGTAATATTCATTCTTGCCTTTGTACTGTTTTATGGCGCCCTGCTTACCGAAAGCATGCAAAACATCATCTGGGGGAAAAAGATTCTGCACGGCATCTGTTTTTCTTTGCTTGTACTCGGTCTGGGACTGAAGCCTTTTAATTTTCTGGTCAACGATAAAACCGCTTATTTCGGCAGGGCAAGTTACTCGATGTATCTATTCCACCCCCTTCTTATTTTTACTATTATCCCTGTCTATCGTCAGATTTACTATATTTTCCCGAATGAAATGCTGGGATACCTTATTTCTTTTTTCGTAACGCTTGCCGTTCTTATTCCAATCTCTTTTCTTTCTTACAAATACATCGAACAAAAAGGAAGCGCCTGGGGAAACAGGATCATCAGCAAAAACTAACGTTTTCATTAAAGTTTCAGCAATTCCCTTTTTTCATATACAATCAGCGCAAATAAAAAACAAAACGCACAGGTTTGCGTTGACATAAAAGTTTATATAGCCTAGTATTTATTCACACAATAAAAAAACAAGGAAGGTGTATTTTGGACAGAACGGTTTACATAACCAGTTTCGATATGGACAGACTTCAGAGCATCATCGATAATCACCGCTCTGCATCTCCCAAGATAAAAGAACAGGCTGAAAGGCTCGAAAAGGAACTGGACAAGGCGGTTGTCGTAGAGCCTGAAAATATTCCTGCGGATGTGGTTACCATGAACACGAAACTGCGCCTGTTGGATGAAGCATCGGGAGAGGAAAAAATCATTTCGCTTGTTTTCCCCTCCGACGCCGATTTCGATAAAAACCGGATATCCGTGCTGGCCCCCGCCGGTACGGCCTTACTGGGTTACCGTGTGGGCGATATTGTGGAATGGAACGTGCCGTCAGGAACCAAAAGCTTCCGCATCATGGAAACCCTTTATCAGCCGGAAGCCGCCGGGCATTTCAGCGTATAGGCAGGATTTTATTTCCCGAATGAAATGCTGGGATATCTTGTTTCGCTTCTGATTACACTTGCTGTGCTCATAGCTGTGTCGCTGATATCGTACAGATGGATTGAAAAGAAGGGGTTTGCTCTCGGAGAAAAAATTATTAATACTTCGTCACATGATGCTCGGCAAGGCCGAAACAATGGGTGATCGGATAGATACGGTTGTTCTCATCCTTGAACCTGCCGTTATAAAGGCCGAAAGGCTGATGAAAATCGGAAACGATCAGGCCAACGCTTATTTTTTCCGCTCTCTGACCGGCGGGGACAAATAAAAGATCCATCTTCCCGTCGGTCGTTTTCACTTCCCATGGACGCAGAACATTGTCTTTCTCAAATTTAAAACGAGCCGCTTTGAGGCAATGGATTTTGCCATTAACCCACATACAGTTTTCGTTGTAATCTTCATCATCGGTTATCATGTTCTGGCAGAGATTGAAGGCCAGCAGTTCACCATATTCGTTGTAACCGGCGGCTGTCGCCCATTTCCAGAAGCTGACATAGGGATAATATGTTTTTTGTTCATCAATCAAAGCCACGTCCTGCTGGCTGTTAAGGGCAATTTTCTTCGCGCCCAGGATAATATCACCTTCCGCCGGCGCGGCCACCTTGTGTGTGTAAAAAGGCCGGAAGGGTGTAACCGGAGAAACCTGAAC
>DJVN01000043.1 GCA_002441205.1 Syntrophaceae bacterium UBA6255
AAAGCGATTTTAAAATTGTCTGACATTCCTCCGGCGGATGCCGCAGACGCGCTGGCTACCGCGATTTGTCACGCGAATTTCTCAAAGGAAAAACCAATCTGATATGATTGCCTTAATCAGCGGAAAAATTGTTTACAAGGGAATTTCTCACGTTATCGTTGATGTTCAGGGAGTCGGTTACCGCGTTTTTATTCCTTTGACCACTTTCTATGAGTTGCCCGAATCCGGACAAACGGTAACTCTGCATGTTCACACCAATGTCAAGCAGGATGCCATTAATTTATTCGGTTTTTACACGGACCAGGAAAGAAATCTTTTCCAACTGATGATTTCCGTCAGTGGCATCGGGCCGAAGATAGCCATGAATATTCTTTCCGGTATTGATGCAAGGGATTTAATGAACGCCATATCCGGCGGTAATGTTGGAAAACTTGTCAATATTCCGGGTGTGGGTAAAAAAATGGCTGAACGTCTTGTCCTGGAATTAAAAGATAAGGTTATCAAAAAAATGATGGCCGGCAAGATGCCGGAGGCAGGTGTGCAAAGCCGGGCTGATGATATGATGGAAGATGTTCTTTCCGCTCTGGTTAATTTGGGTTATAAAAATAACATAGCCAGAGACGCTCTGGATAAAGTTATCCGTTCATCCGAAGAAAAACTGGAAATGGATCAACTCCTGAAAAAGACATTAAAAATGCTTGCCGGTTAAATTAACCGGATAAGGTGTGTGAAAATGGATAAGCCCGTAAAAAATTCTTTAATCAGTCCTGCCATCGCTGAGGAAGAAAGCGAATTGGAAGTTACGCTGCGTCCGTCAAAGCTAAAAGATTATGTCGGCCAGGAAAAAGTAAAAAGTAATCTGGCCATATTCATTGAAGCCTCTAGGAAACGTCATGAGGCACTCGACCACGTTCTTTTATATGGCCCTCCTGGCTTAGGCAAGACAACTCTGGCTTATATCATTGCCAAGGAAATGGGCGTGGATATTAAAGTTACTTCCGGTCCCGTTATCGAGCGGCCCGGAGACTTGGCGGCGATTTTAACGAATATGCATGAACACGAAGTGCTTTTTATCGATGAAATTCACAGACTGTCCCATGTTGTTGAGGAAATTTTGTATCCGGCAATGGAGGATTTTCATATTGATATTCTGATAGGGCAAGGGCCCTCAGCCAGATCTATGAAGCTTGATATTCCGAAATTTACGCTGGTGGGGGCGACGACACGAGCCGGATCGCTGACGTCTCCTTTGCGTGACCGATTCGGCATGCATTTCAGGCTGGAATTTTATACGCAGCAGGAACTTGCGGTGATTCTGAAGAGATCAGCGTCTATTCTCGGAGTGACACTGGCCGCCGCCGGTGCGGAAGAGCTGGCCGGGCGCGCCCGTGGCACACCGCGGATCGCCAATCGTCTGCTCAAGCGCGTCCGTGACTACGCCGAAGTCAAAGCCGACGGAAAAATCGATGCAAAGATTGCGCGTGAAGCGCTGGACGCTTTTGAAGTTGATCAAAAAGGCTTCGATCAGATGGACAGAAAACTGCTTCTGACGCTCATTGAAAAATTCAACGGTGGACCTGTTGGAGTGGAGAGCCTTGCCGCGGCCATCGGTGAAGAAAAAGTAACCATCGAAGATGTCTATGAACCTTACCTCATTCAGGAAGGATATTTGCAAAGAACAGCCCGTGGAAGAATCGCCTGCGCCAGAGCTTATGAACACTTCGGTATGAAAGCGACAGGCCGCCAGGGAGAAATATTTTAAGAGGGGCTTTTGAAAAACGTCTGTCTGCGGCGTTGCGCTCCGTTAGCGTCGCTGCGACCTACGAAAAAGCAGGCTTCACTCCGCGATACTCGCGCGCCTTGCATCTGAACATTTTTCACAAGTCCCACAGGTGATTTTATAATATGAAAATGTTAATGCACAGCTGCTGCGGGCCATGCACCATTCATCCCCTGAAAGAGTTGCGAACGCAGGGACATGAGGTCACAGGAGTATTTTACAATCCCAACATTCATCCCTATCAGGAGTATGTGCGGCGTCGTCAGGCGCTCAACCATTATGCTGAACAGACATTCCTGAATATGATGTGGCCGGAAGGTTATCCTCTGGAGAATTTTTTGCGGGCTGTTGCCGGTTTGAAAGACGATGAAAGATGCGAGTTCTGTTTACGGGATCGGTTAACATATACAGCCGAACTGGCCATCAATGATAAATATGATGGTTTTACGACCACTCTGCTTTACAGTAAATTTCAGAAGCACGACCTGATCCGGGAAATCGGAAAAGACTTGAGCCAGAAATTCGGTATATTTTTTCATTATAAAGATTTCCGCGTAGGATGGGAGGAGGGGGTAAAAATATCCAGGGAACTGAGCATGTACCGTCAGCCTTATTGCGGATGTATTTACAGCGAAAAAAACATATATTATAAGTAAATTTTATATTTTGTGAAACTAATACTTTAACTGTGTATTTTTTACCACATAAAAATATAAAAATCAACTTCCCTTAATTTTTTTATTAATAAAAAAATAATGATTACAATAATTTACGTTTTTTACAGATATTTCTTAAAATGGTATGCCTATTGCTGTAAATAATAGTCAACGTAGGATTAATAAAATGCATTTACAGCGTACATTAAAAAAAGAAATAGGTTGTTTCAGCATTGGTTTGCATACCGGTCGAAAGATCAATATGAAAATAAAACCGGCACCTTCCGATACCGGTATCGTTTTTATCCGTACTGATTTACCTGACGCCCCGCCAATTCAGGCAAAATATGATAATGTTTGTGATACAACGCTGGCCACAACTATCGGGTCCAATGGCGTGACGGTTTCTACCGTTGAGCATCTTTTGTCTGCATTTAGTGGAATGGGAGTTGATAACGCTATTATTGAACTGGACTCTTTTGAGGTTCCCGTTATGGACGGCAGTGCCCTTCCTTTTGTAAATATGTTCAAAGAAGTGGGTACTCGGCTGCAGAAGAAAAATAAAAAAATGTTGATTGTAAAGAATCCTGTATCAGTCAATGAAGGTGATGCCAGCGCCATGCTATTACCCTCTGATGAATTTAAGATATCTTATGAGATAGATTTCAAACATCCTGTTATCGGTAAACAATCATACGATATGACCTTTTCTGATGAAGAATATGAAAATAATATATGTGCCGCTCAAACGTTCGGCTTTTTGAAGGATCTGGAATTTTTGCAGGCAAAAGGTTTGGCGTTGGGGGGATCTCTGAAAAATGCTATTGTTCTGGATGACAAAAAAATTATTAATAAAGAGGGACAACGTATCCCTCATGTTTTTGTAAAACATAAAATCCTTGATGCTATCGGCGATTTATTTTTGTTGGGAATGCCCATTATTGGTCATTTTGTTGCTTATAAATCGGGGCATCGTTTGAATAATCTTTTACTGAGAGAGTTAACCCGTCAAAAAGATTGTTGGGATATCGTAACCACTACAGATAAAAAAGAACACCATAAGACTCATTCTTTTAAACTGCCTTCCTTTAGAACCCTGGATGCTGTTCAAGTATAATCCAAATTAATCTTGCTTTTTATTAATATGTTGCCTAGTATAACAGGTCAATTTAATGTTGTGACTGAAATCGTTTATTTTTATTATTTTTCAGTTACTTATACTGAGCAAGACATTATGATTTGCCCGACTGCAGAAAAGTATTTTGCACTAGGCGATAACTTGTTATGAAAAAGATAAAAAGTAAAATAGTTATCGTTTTAATTTCCCTACTGATAGGTTTATTTTCTTTTCCTGCACATATTTGCGCTTTGGAACCAAAGATAACGGACATTTTGATTACCAATGATGTGGAGAATGTTCTTTTGTACGCACGCCTGCTCCATGGATTTAAGCCAAAGATGGAAATGGGCGTATTAGCCGGCATACCAACGACTTTTACGATGTGGATTGAAGTTTATGAAAAGAGATATGCAATGTGGGATAAGAGAATAACGAGACGAGAGATTAAACGCACCATTAAATATGATAATCTGAAAAAAACCTTTAGCGTTTTAACGAATAACGAATCGGAAATTTTCCCTGATTTTGAAAGCGCGCAAAAAGCCATGTCTGATTTTAACGGCATGATTGCCGTGCCCATGTCTTTTTTGAAGAAAGGCAGAAACTATTACGCTATGATTAAAATTAAAATGGATAAAGTTCGTTTGCCTTTGCACATGGAGTATGTTTTTTTCTTTGTCTCTATGTGGGATTTTGAGACATCATGGTATCGGCAGAATTTCACCTATTAACGGGAATTAAATTTAATTCAAAATATTAATAAATCTTCTCGGAATGATGAAAAGTAAATTGTCCACAAGCCATATAGATGAAAAGGAACTGAAGAAACGTCGCCGTGAACGCATCATTATGGTGATTGTCGGCATATTGGCCGTTGTCTTTACGTTAATGGCCAGTCAGTATTTTAATAGAGAAAATTTACCATTATCGACCAATATTTTCGTTTATGGCCTCACCAGTATAAATTTTATTTTAATCATATTATTACTGTTTCTAATCATCAGAAACATTGTGAAATTGTTTTATGAGCACCGTCGCGGAGTTATCGGTTCAAAACTCAGAACGAAATTAGTGGCTGCTTTTGTCGGTCTTTCACTGATCCCGACAATTTTACTTTTTATATTTGCCATTAATTTCCTATCTTACAGCATTGAGTTCTGGTTCAACATTAGGATTGGCGATGCTTTAAACCGTTCCCTGGAAGTTGCCCAGGTTTATTATCAACAAATGGAGGAAAGAGCTAAGTTTAATGCCCGTCAGATCAGTTCAGATATCACGCAAAATCGTCTCTATGAAAAGGAGAGGATTGAATATCTTAAAAATTTTGTCAGCCAGCGCCAAAAAAATTATAATGCAGGCAAGGTTGAAACATTCTTTGATTTTCAAAAGGAAAAGATTGTTTTCACGGATGTCGAAAATCCGGATATTATGTCCGTGGATCTTGCCCCAAAGGTCATAGAAAATATATATTTGGGGAAAGAGGAATCGATTATTCAGCCGACAAACCATGGCGATGTGATTGTTGGAGTGGTGCCTGTATTTTCTTATGCCGTGCCGTCAGAAGTCATCGGACGTATTTCCGTGAGTTACTTCATTCCTAAAGGTTTTGTTGAGAAATTGAGAAGTATTGCAGATGCGTCGGAACAATATCGTCAGATTGAGCTTTTAAAAAATCCGATTAAGTCTAATTACATGGTTGCGTTGTCCATCGTGACGCTGGTCATCATATTCCTGGCCATATGGTTCGGATTAACGCTGGCCAAAGGAATCACGGGACCGGTTCAGGACCTTGTCTTGGCGACAAATAGAATTATGCAGGGCGATTTGGACAGCGCCATTGATATTGAAGCGGATGATGAAATCGGAACGTTGGTCAAATCATTCAATCACATGACCAAAGATTTGAAGAAAAGCAAAAACAGCCTGGAAGAGGCCAACGTCCATCTGGAACAGCGGCGAAAATATATGGAAACGGTGTTACGGAATGTTTCGGCCGGTGTTATTTCTGTGGATAAAGACGGCATCATCATTACAGTCAATCGCGCGGCGGAAAAAATGTTCGATATCAAAGCAGAGCAGGTTCTGTTTCAGAATTATCGTAATTTAATGATGCCGGAACACATTGCTCTCGTTGATGAATTTTTGCAGGAAATGAAAGAAAAAAATGAAGGTTCGTTGGAAAAACAACTGGAAATCATGCTCCAGGATAAAGCCCTGACCGTTCTTTTAACCATTACAACCATTCAGGATGAAGAAGGCAATGATTCCGGTATCGTCGTCGTTCTCGAGGATTTGACCATGTTGCAGAAGGCGGAGCGCGCCGCGGCCTGGCGTGAGGTTGCCCGCCGCATGGCCCATGAAATTAAGAATCCTTTAACGCCTGTTCAGCTGTCCGCTCAAAGGCTTCAAAGAAAATACGGGGAGAAATTAGGCGAAGATGAAACCGTCTTCAAGGAATGCACGCAAACGATTATTGATCAGGTGGAGGTTTTAAAGAATCTGGTCAATGAATTTTCGCGGTATGCAAGGATGCCGGTGACGACGCCGTCTCTCAATGACTTGAATGCGGTGGTTTCGGAAGCCGTTTCGCTGTTTCAGGACGCGCACAAAGATATAATTTTTGAACTGAAACTCGCCGAAGAATTACCGAAATTTGATTTGGATGCGGAGCAAATTAATCGGGTTATGATCAATCTGCTGGATAATGCGGTGGCGGCCATGAATAAGAAAAACGGATTAATAATCGTTACTGTAAGTTATGATGAACAGCATCGCAGAGTTACGGTGGCTGTCGCGGACGATGGTCCGGGTGTTCCTTCCAGTTACAAAAGGAAAGTTTTCGAACCATATTTTTCCACAAAGAAATCCGGGACCGGCCTGGGACTGGCTATTGTCAGTTCCATTATTTCCGATCATCATGGTCATGTCAGCGTTGCCGATAATGATCCGAATGGAACGATCGTTTCTTTTCAATTGCCGGTTTCACAGGTTTAAAATATATTGATAAAAAATAAATTTATTCATTGAAAGAGTAAATATGCATGAGACAATACTTGTAATTGATGACGAGGAGAGTATCTGCCAATCTTTAAAGGCAATTTTGAGTGATGAAGGCTATCAGGTTTTAGTGGCAGGTAGCGGTGAAGAAGCCCTCAGAATCTTCGAGGAAGAAATGCCGCAACTTGTATTGCTTGATATCTGGCTGCCCGGTATGGATGGTTTGGAGACTCTCAAAGCCATAAAGAAAGTTAATCCCCAGGTACTGGTCATCATCATGTCGGGGCATGGCACTATTGAAACAGCCGTGAAGGCCACCAAACTGGGAGCATTTGATTTTATTGAGAAACCGCTTTCTTTGGATAAAATTATTATTTTGGTTAACAATGCTCTCAGCGTGGTTCGCTTAAAAGAAGAAAATGTACTTTTAAAACAAAAGGTATCTCACCAATACGAATTAACGGGGAACAGCTCCGCCATAACGGAACTTAAAGAAATGATTGGCATCGTCGCTCCCACGAACGCCTGGATTTTGATTATGGGGGAAAACGGTACAGGCAAAGAACTGGTGGCGCGTTCCATTCATCATCTGAGCTTGAGATCGCATAAAGATATTGTGGAGGTAAACTGTGCGGCGATACCTGAAGAGCTGATTGAAAGCGAATTGTTCGGCCATGAAAAAGGAGCCTTCACCGGCGCGACGGAAAAAAAGCGTGGCAAATTTGATTTGGCTCATGAAGGAACAATATTTCTTGATGAAGTCGCGGATATGAGTTTGAAGGCGCAGGCAAAGATCTTGCGTATTCTTCAGGAGAAGAAGTTTGAAAGAGTAGGCGGCAATAGATTGATTGATATGGATGTTCGGGTCCTGGCTGCGACCAATAAGGATCTGGAAGAGGAAATGAGAGTCGGGCGTTTCCGGCAGGATCTTTATTACAGGTTGCATGTTATTCCACTGGTTGTGCCTCCGTTACGCGAAAGAAAAGAGGATATTAAGCCTCTGGCAGAACGTTTTTTGCAAGACTTTACGTTAAAAGAAGGAATGGAGCCAAAGACCTTGACCGATGACGCGCTGGCTTTGCTCATGAAGCATGACTGGCCCGGGAATGTTCGGGAATTAAAAAACATCATAGAAAGATTGATAATTCTAACACCATCCAATGAGATAACAGCAAGGGATATCCCGCTGTTAAATGTCAAAGATGAAGACGAGATATCCTTTGTCCACCAAGCTCTAACGGGTGATTCTTTAAGAGACGCAAAAATGGATTTCGAACGACAATTTATTCTTAAAAAATTGGAAGAAAATGAAGGCAATATTTCAAAAACCGCGGAAGCCATTGGTCTGGAACGCAGTAATTTGCATAAGAAATTGAAGAGCCTTAACGTTGCAATAAAAGGTGATCCTTAATTTGTTGATGTGTTGTTCATTTTTTTTTTCATATCGGAAATTGAAAATTTATTGAAAGGCATGAATCCAATTCCGAATACCAACAAAACAATCATGGACAGAAAATGATAAACGACTGCAAAAGATAACGCTTCAACTTTAGCTAAACCGAAAAGACTCAATCCTAAAACACAGGCAAAATGCCAGTTGCCGATGAACCCGGGCGCTGTGGGAATGGCAATGCCCACAATGAGAATAATCATTAAAACGAAAGAAGCGATAACCGGCAGGTTAAAGCCAAAAGACAAAAACAATATGTAAATCGACAGCACATTCGTAAGCCAGATAAAAGCCGAAAGAAAAATCAAATATAAAAGCAGACGAATATTCGTTACTATTTGAAAACCATCGATAAAATGACGAATTAATTCGTCCGTTTTATGGGCAAATTTCCTTGGAAGTTTTTGAACGGTCATTTTGATCAATTTCAGGGCAGTTTCTCTATTGAAAATCATCAACAACATAAACCCAAACATTGCCAAAGCGATCATAAAAAAAATAATACTCGACTTAATCATCCACGACGGCAAATCAGTAAAAAAAAGGACAACAACGGCAATGGTCAGAACAGAGAAGCTGTCCAGAACTCTTTCAACAATGATTGTTCCCAACGCGGAAGACATCTTGATTGAACTTTTTTGGGATATTAAGTATGGCCTGGCCAGCTCGCCAATGCGGGCCGGAATGGCGGCAATTGCCAGAAATCCGACTGAGGTTACCGAAAAAAGAGAAAGTTGGTCTATTTTCTCCATGGGTTGTAAGATAATTCCCCAACGATAAGACCGCAGATATTGTACAAGAGCGCCAATCAGTAAGAAAAAGATAACGTAACTTAATTGAACATTTTTGAGACCACTTATGACATCCTGAAGATGGATTCCTTTGAAGGACAAGTAGACTAACGTGATACTAATCAGGATGCCCAGGATGATTTTTTTGTTCATTAATACTCGCACGGCTTTTTTATGCGGCTTCAATCTTGGGCCAGGTTATCGGCAATTTTATCATGTAGGCGCTGGGAAGATAACTTGTTGCCGATTAAGCCAACGCGGATAGCAACGGTGGTAACATTTTTTAATTTGTAAGTAATATAGAATTTTACTTTTTCATTATTGATCGTTGCATTGATAGTTCCCCTGGCAATTTCTTTATCGGGAATTACTTCAGTGCCGCGCATGCCGGCTATTGTTTTTTCACAAGCTGTCCATACGTGATCAAAGGACTTATTATAATCAGTTTTTAATTCGCCGTTGACATAATAGTAAGTCCCTGCTCCCGCTCCGGCTGCCGCTCCTCCGACAATCAAAGGCACGCAACCTGAAAGAAAGAAGGGAATAAATAAGGATAAGATAAAAAGCAGAAAAAAATTTCTTTTCATATATCTTCCTCCCGTGATTTATGAGGTTATTTTAAAGCATATATTGCCGTTGATTGCAATTGCTATTATGATAAAATCCAAAATTTATAAATGAAAAAAATTATTTATTGGACTGATTGAGTTTTTCGAACTCGATTAAAAGTTCTTCTTGCTTCTTGCTCAGTACAGTGGGAATCTGCACAAAAACCTCAACGATTTGATCGCCGTGACCAAATCCTCTAATATGAGGTATTCCTTTCCCCTTGAGTCTGAACGTTTTTCCATTTTGCGTGCCTCTTGGAAGTTTAAACTTTTCCTTTCCCTGAAGCGTCGGTACCTCAATGGTGCCCCCCAGAGTTGCATGGACAAAAGAAATCGCGACCCGGCAAATGATATCGTCGCCGGATCGGGTAAAAAATTCATGTTCTTCAACATGGATAAATACATATAGATCTCCGTCCGGTCCACCCTTGCTTCCTGCCTCACCTTCACCGCGCAGGCGAAGACGCGAACCTGTTTCCACGCCGGCAGGAATTTTCAACTGCACACTTTTTGATATTTGTTCCTTTCCCGTGCCGCGACAATGATTGCACGGTTTGGATATAAACTTGCCGTAACCGTTACAGTGCGGACACGTGGAGCTGATGGTAAAAAACCCGCTGGATTGAATAACCTGTCCTCTCCCTTTGCAGGTGCGGCACGTTTCAGGCGAAGAACCGGGAGCCGCTCCGGTGCCGTTACATTGATTGCAGGCGGCCAGTTTTTCGAGTTCAATGGTTGTGGTTAATCCGAAAGCGGCGTCCAGGAAGGAAATTTTCAAGTCATAACGCAGATCGGCGCCGGCAATTCCGGATGAACGCGAATGACTTCGAACATTTCCATAACCGAAAACATCATCAAAAATATTGCTGAAATGGGAAAAAATATCTTCGAAGCCGCTGAATCCCCGGAAACCGGTGCTGTTTAAACCTTCGTGACCGTAATGATCATATATTTCTCTCTTTTCCCTGTCGCTTAAGACCTCGTAGGCTTCTGCCGCTTCCTTGAATCGTTCTTCAGCTTTTTTATCGCCCGGATTCCTGTCCGGATGACACTGCATCGCTATCGCACGGTAGCTCTTTTTAATCTCTTCCTCAGAAGCCGTTCTGGAAACATTGAGAATTTCGTAATAATCTTTTTTCGTCATATGCTTTTGGGATCAATCTGTATTATGTTCAAAAAAATGATATCATAATTAATAAAGATATTCTTTGAATGTGTTTGTAATTTAACAATAAATTTTCTTTCGTCAATACATGAAACATAAGTTAATTTACAAGATGATTCAGAGCTTCCTCGTATTTTTTCCTCGTATTTTCTATGATTTCCGCGGGAAGTTTCGGAGCCGGCGGTTTTTGATTCCACTGGATGGACAGAAGATAATCGCGTAAAAATTGTTTGTCAAAACTTTTCTGCGCCCGGCCTTCTTTGTACTCATCGGCAGACCAGAAGCGGGAAGAGTCTGGTGTAAGCAACTCGTCAATAAGAATTAATTTATTGTCGATCAAACCGAATTCCATTTTCGTATCGGCGATAACAATGCCTGCTTTGAGAGCCATTTCAGTCGCCCTTTTATATACTGAAAGGGAAATTTGTATAACTTTGTCAGTCAAATCAGCGCCGATCAGGTCCTCCATTTCTCTTTTGTTAATAGGAGCGTCATGTTCGCCTTCCGGCGCTTTGGTGCTGGGCGTAAAAATAGGCTCGGACAGTTTGGATGACTCTTTCAGCCCGTTCGGCAGTTTGATGCCGGAGACGATTTTATTTTTTTGATAGTCTTTCCAGCCGGAACCGCTGAGATAGCCGCGGACAACGCATTCGACCGGCAGCGGTGTCGCTTTTTTCACCAGCATGCTTCTGCCTTCAAGGTCTTTGCTGTAAGGAGCGCATTCTTCCGGATAATCGGCGGGATTGGTTGAAACAATATGATTGTCGATAATATCCTTCATGTGCTCAAACCAGAAAGCGGACATTTTATTCAAGATTATACCCTTACCGGGGACAGGATCGGACATGATAACGTCAAAAGCGGAGATGCGATCGGTGGTCACAATGAGCAAGTAATCTTTTATCGAGTAAATATCACGCACTTTTCCACGCCCAACCAGATTCAGATTCTTAAAATTCGTTTGTTGTATGCTGTGTTTCATAAAGAGAAATTCCTTTTAACGGAAAAATGGATTATATTTTTTTTCATGGCCGATAGTGGAAGTCGGCGTTCGGCCGTAGTTATGTCCGGGCATGACCTTGGTGTCATCGGGTAATGCAAAAAGTTTTTCTTTGACGGCTTTGGATAATTCCTCCCAGGAGCCTCCCGGCAAATCCGTTCTGCCTGCCGCTTCCACAAAAAGAGTATCGCCGGTGAAGACATAACCGGGCGAATACAGACAAATGCCGCCGAGGGAATGTCCCGGAGTATGGATTACTTTCAGCTCAACGTTTCCCACGGAAATAACATCGCCGTCTTTTACAAGAATATCGGCTGCCGGCGATGCCTTGGCGCCGAACATTTTTAAAATCATGGCCGGTGTGTGAGTCAGCATAATGGAATCATCATGATGAACAATAATCTTTGCTCCCGTGGCTTTCTGCATTTCCGTGTTTCCGCTGATATGATCAACGTGGCCGTGAGTATTTACAATGTAGTTTATCTTCAATTTATTTTTTTGAGCTTCGGCGATTATTCCTTTTACGTCACTTGCCGGATCGATCACCAGCGCGTCTCCCGTAATAGGGTCACCTACGATATAGGCGAACACCGCCATTGAACTTACCTGCATTTGTTTAACAAACATCCTCTGTCTCCCGAAAAAAAGTGTTTGGCTCATAACATTATTTGACCGGAAACGTCAACTGAAATCAATCCTATAAGTTGTTAATATTATATCGTTTTAAATTAACGATGATATCGAAGTAATATAATAATAGATATTTTTCCCCCTGGCGGCCGGGAATAAAAGTGAAGCTGGACGAATGTCCGGGGAGGGGGATCAAGTTCAATCGAGTCTTTTGTACTGGACCGATTATTTATTAACAGCCAAGTCAAAAAGACTTGGCTGAACGGGGGCGCCGTAGCCATCAAGGGAGAAATCAACAAGCATATGAAGGACGGGGGAGTTACTTATGAAATAGTATTTGAAATTACCAGCGTTTAAGGACTGCTCCGAAGAACCCGTCCATATTATGTTTATGCGGATAGGTTCGAAAAAATCCGCGGCTGTCAATCAATCGGCTGTTTATCGACGCGGGCAGCGGGCATAAGGAAAAATGGGGATTGTTTTCTAAAAAATCATCCACGATATTTTCATTTTCTTCGGGTAGAAGCGAACAGGTGCAATATATCAAATGACCGCCTTTTTTAACGGCACTGGCAGCATTTTGCAAAATTATTTTTTGAGCGGCGGCAAAATTGAGCAAATCCTTTTCCGTTATCCGCCATTTGATTTCCGGATTGCGGCGCAACGTTCCCGTACCGGAACAGGGCGCATCCACCAGAACGCGATCAAATATTTCTTTAAGGGAATTTGGCAGGTTAACATTTAAGTCAACCGTATGCGTTTCGATTATATTTATTCCCAGGCGTGTTGTCTCCTGTTTTAACTCGGCAATTTTATTCGCGTTGCGATCCACAGCGACAATTTGTCCCTTGTCTTTGAGAATGGCCGCCAGATGTGTGGTCTTGCCTCCCGCTCCCGCGCAGGCATCCAGTATTGACTGTTCGCTTTCCGCGTTAACCAGATAAGAAATAAGTTGCGCCGCTTCATCCTGAATGCGGAATAAGCCGGTATCAAAGAAATCGGTTTTTTGTATGGGATTGGCGGAAGTGTTCAGAATAATGCCGTCCGGTGAAAATTTAGCTTCTTCCGCTGTGAATCCGGCGGCGGCGAGTTTTTGTTTTATTTCGTCGCGGGGTATTTTCAGAGTATTGACGCGCAATGTGAGCGACGGCAATTCGTTATTGGTTGAACATAAAGCCGTTGTTTCTTCAAGACCGAATATTTTTATCCATTTTTGAACCAGCCAGAGCGGGTGCGAATGAAAAGCCGCAATGTATTCAGCCCTGTTTTTTTTCAAAGAAGGGAAGGGTAAATTTTGGCCGCGGCGCAGATAATTTCTTAAAATAGCGTTGACCAGCGCGCTTTTTTCCGGATTGATTATTTTAGTAATCTTGACCGCTTCATTCACAACAGCGAAATCTGGCAGCCGGTCGCTGAATTTAAGCTGATAAAGGCTCATTCGCAAAACATTTTTTATGCCTTCGTCTAGCTTTTCAAAATCACCGCGATAAAGCTTCATCAATATCCAGTCGAGATGCCCTTGAAAACGAAGAACTCCATAAACAAGATGGGTCAGCAGACGGCCGTCCGGCGTTCCCGATAAAGCGTTTTTATCCAGAGAATCATTAATCAGCAAACTCGCGAACTCCTGACCAGTTTGCACTTGATTTAAAATATCAACGGCTAGATGACGGACTGATGTTTTCATGATTTCGAATGAATTACCACCGGGCTTGTATTTTCCGGATGTTTGCCTGTTACGGTCATATAAAAATTACGAATGACTTTTATGTCCTGCTCCAGATCTCCTGTCGGGTAAAAGAGAGGACCTGCACCGCCGGTTTTGCCGGCGTAATCGATAAACCCCAATAAAATGGGAACATGGGCAGCCAGCGCAATATGATAAAATCCCGATTTCCAGGAATCTTTTCTGTGACGGGTGCCTTCGGGCGCGAGTGCGAGAACGAATGTGTCTCTTTTCCGGAATGCATGGGCCATTTGATCGACAATATGATGATGAGAAGACCTGTCGACCGGAATCGCTCCCGACCAAGTCATCAAGAAAGAAAACAATCCACGGAACAATTCTTTCTTTGCAATGTAACGGGCATCAAGTTTCAGGGCAAATGCCAGAATAATTCCAAAGAACAAATCCCAGTTGGATGTATGCGGCGCTACAATAATAATATATTTTTCATCTTGGGGAAGACTGCCGGATGTTTTCCAACCGAATATTTTTAAAAGACACAATGAAATGCACCGCAAAAATGATTTCACGACAGGTGTGTTGAACATGGTATGACGCATAAACTTCCATCTGATTGCTTAAAATATTTTTTTCAGCCTAAAACCGTTCCCCGTTTTATGTGATGGCCGCGCAGAAAATCGGCAATCAGCATTCTTTTCTTTCCCGCCAGTTGAATATCTTTTAAAATTACGTAACCGTCGGATGCTGCCACAGATAGAATGTCTGCATTGGCCGAACAAATAATTCCCGGCGCTTGATCAACTTTTCCCGGCTGTGCAATAGCAGAAAAGATTTTCAGAATCTGTCCTTCCAGTGATGTGTATGCTGTGGGCGTCGGGCTCAAACCGCGAATGAGATTGACAATATCCGATGATTTATTATTCCACTTAATTTTTCCCGTTTCTTTTTTTAGAAGCGGCGCAAATGTCACAGCAGAAGCATCCTGCTTTTTTATCTGTGCGGTTCCGTTGGCCATTTGCTCGATGGATTTTATCAGCATGGTTGCGCCCAGTTGCGCGAGACGGTCATGCAGCTCGCCGAAAGTTTCAGCGTCGCCCAGTGGCGTTTCTTGCTGCAGAAGAATGTTGCCGGAGTCCATTCCCTCATCCATTATCATGATACTGACACCGGTTTTGGTTTCGCCGTTGATAATCTGCCAGTTGAGCGGGGCGGCGCCCCGGTATTTCGGAAGCAGAGAAGGGTGGATATTCAGACATTTCAATGGAGGATAATTAATGATGGCCTTGGGCAGAATCTGGCCGAAAGCCACCAGCACGACCATATCCGGATTTAGTTTTCTAAAAACTTCCAGAAAAGATTCGTCTTTCACTTTCACAGGTTGAAAAACAGGCAGGCTAAATTCCTGCGCCAGAAGCTTGACAGGCGGAGCAACTTCTTTAAGGCCTCTCCCCTTGGGGCGGTCGGGCTGGGTGACAACGCCGATGATCGGATATTTTTTCTCGTGCAAAAGGCGTAAAGCCGGAAGCGCGAAAGCGGGCGTGCCCATAAATAGAATGCGTGGTTTAGCCATCGGGAAAATATCCTTTATTTTTTCAGCTGAAAAACATATATGGAATTCAGGAAAATGTGTCAAGGATTACAAATAATAAAAGTGAATAGTGAATGGAGAATGGTATCAATTACCGCTGTAATTCCCCAGTTTGGCCGGGAAATCCGGTTACGTTTTGTTCTTGGATTCACCCTAAAGGATACTATAGCCGGATCAAGACCGGAATGACATTAATAAGGTAAAACCTATTCTTACTCGAACTAAAAATACCATCTTAAAGTTACCGCGGGACTTCCAGTTGTTTCTGGCGGCCACATTTGTTTTCGGGTTTTCGCAGAGCCTTGTTGATTCCACTTTCAATAATTTCCTCAACGAAGCTTTCTTTATCAATAATTTTCAGCGCGGTCTCATGGAATTGCCCCGTGAATTACCGGGCCTTCTGATAATCGTTATTTCAGCGATTTTGTTTTTTTTCTGTTCCAGAAGGCAGGCGGCCTTTGCCAATGTTTTGTGCGCTGTGGGGATTCTTTTTATTGGATTATTTTCACCCAGTTTTTCCGTGATGCTTATCTGGCTTTTCATTTTCAGTATTGGCCAGCATTTGTTTATTCCGATGAATCAAAGCATCGGCATGGAACTGGCCGTGGAAGGAAAGACCGGTAAAAGGCTGGGGCAGTTAAGCGCTCTGGCTAATGTTGCCACAATCATCGGCAGCTTTGCCATCTTCGTCGGCTTCAAGTATTGCCATCTGAATTTTAAGATATCGTATGTTACGGCCTGTTTGGGATTCATCGCTGTGGCTATACTGATATTTATGATGAAAAAGAACGAGCCGGTGCCGATGAAAACAAAGTTTCAGCTTCGCCGGGAATACAAGCTGTTTTACTGGCTGAACGTTTTATATGGAACGCGCAAGCAGATATTTCTGACCTTTGCTCCCTGGGTGCTGGTGACGGTCTTTCAGCAGAAGACGCAGGTTCTGGCTACACTTTTAACCATCGGCGGAATTATCGGCATATTTTTCAGGCCGATGCTCGGCAAGGCGATTGACAAGATGGGAGAGAGATTTATTCTAGCTTCCGAAGCGATCATTCTGATTTTTGTCTGCCTCGGTTATGGTTTTGCCGGAAACATTTTTCCGGAAACCACGGCTCTTTTCATAGTGTTTAGCTGTTACATTATTGATCAAGTGGTCATTGCCGTGACGATGGCTCGGGCGACATACATGCAAAAAATCGCTGTTGTTCCGGAAGATGTTTCGCAAACGCTGACCATGGGCGTAAGCATTGATCATGTCTTTTCCATTTTTATTGCAGTTTTGGGCGGTTTTGTCTGGATTAAATGGGGTTACCAGTATATCTTTCTGGCAGGCGCAATCATCGCCGTAATTAATTTCTTCTCCGCTTTGCAAATTAAAACAAAAGCCCACAGGTAGTATTATTCTCGCGTAAAGAGCGTGTCATAATATGAAAAATGTCATTACATATCCTCCGCTGGCGGAGGTGTCCGTTGTCATGGACTGAGGTGGATTATTACAGGGACTTTTTTCCAAAGAGTCCGGTATGCTTGATAAAATCATTGACATATTATCAATGGTTGTGCTTTGATCAATTCGTCTTATCTTAGAATTTTAGTTTCAAGTTTCATAAAGTCGTTGAGGGGATTGGAAGTAATTCCATGTACGAAATCCTTTTTAACCGATTTATACAGATTGTATAAGCATTCTTATGCTTTTGATAAGAAAATAAAATATATGAAACGTATTTTAATAAATTTCGCTTTCTGGTCTTTTCAGATCATCAATACATTGACAGCTGCTTTAATGACATTCATCCCCAGGCAATTTCATGAAAGTTTGTTTAAGAATCCTCATGTCGTGTATGAAAAACTTGGCATGTCGAGTATTGCGGTGGGAATGTTTCATAATGTCATCAGAGGGCATGGCGCTGTTCTCCTGGCGGTTTCCATTTTCATCTTTCTGAAAGGAATAAAATTTCGTCCTGCTTATCTGTTAATGACGATAGTCTGCATCCTTTCTGTGTTTGCCCATATGATGACGCTGTCTCAGCATTTGAGCCATCAAACTATTATTTCGGCAATTGGAGATTTCACGAGTTTATATATTACGATGTTCATAACGGCTTCGGTCGGGAGTCTAAATGGCATCGTGTATTTTATGTGGGACGATTTGCAGAACAAATGATATAACGAAGACCAATGTTAACAAATTCTATTTATTTAAACACCAAATAGAGAAGGAAGGAAAGGTAATGACGACATTTATCATGAAGGGGAAGTATTCATCCGAGTCGGTGAAAAAAATCAGCAAAGGACGAACAGTGAACGCGGTCCAGATCATAAAGCAGAGCAAGGGCAAACTGGTGGCTGCGTATGCCGTGATGGGCGAGGATGATTTGCTTTTTATTACGGAATTTCCCGGCGTGGCCGAAGCCATGAAAGCTTCAATCAACCTGAATAAAAAATTGGGAATTTCATTCGCCACTCTGCCCGCTGTCAAAGTTGACGAATTCGACAAAATTGCCGGTAAGTAGTCGTTGTTTCTTGTTGGGCGATAATAAGTTAAATTCCAGGCAAAAAATGGGGAAGGGTTCTCCTTATTTAAGTATTATTATCTCAGGAGGCATGTTGTGTTGAACTATGCGCTCCTTATGATAGGTTACAAAAAGTTACCGAATGAGTGAGCTGTTACAATTGTGCAAAAATCATTAATGAGACCCAAATTTCAAAAACGAAGTGCACTGAAATTTGATGGTCGAATTATCCCCGAGGCGAAGCCGAGCGGGATAAATGCGGGTCTAATTCCCCGCCCCTTGGGGCGCAAGTTCCTTTGGATACCCCGCTGCTTGCGGCGGGATTGTTCACTCCTTTCTGTTTTTCTTATGGCGCTTGCTGTATGTGCCTATGGAGCAGAACCCCAAAAGGTAAAATTCAATATTGATAAAGCCAAGCTGGAATCCGGTGTTCTTCAGGTGTTTGAGGAGAATTATTCTGTTGAAGGTAAAGGTCAGAAAAAACGGGCTGTCGGGGTTATTCTGATTAATACTCCGCCGGAAAGAGTCTGGGACGTTCTTGAAGATTGGGACGTCATGGGTGAATTTGTTCCCGGCTTGTCCTACTACAAAACGGTTCTTGTTATAAAACCTGTCGGCAAGGGTGGCGTTGGAGAATCTCTTATCGAAGGAAAACTCAGTGTTCCTCCCATCAGATACACGCTTGATGTTAAATTTGATAAAGTCAATTTAAGACAGGATTGGCGTTTGGTCACGGAAAAAGAAATTTTATCTTATAATGAAAAGAAAGAAATTCTGAAAAAGAACAGCTCAATGATCAAAAGCATAGAAGGCTATGAATATCTCGAACCCTATAATAAAGGTACGCAAACCGTTTATACCTATGCACCTATTATTGAAACATCCGGTCCGGTGCCCGATTTTATCGACAGGGCTTTGACAAAAAATACGCTTTCGGGATATGTCAAGGCCGTGAAAAAGCGCGTAGAATCCGGTAAACAAAAGAAGTAATGGTTGTAATGGCTGATCTCTAAGTTAAGTTCTTATTTGTCGATGAGAATAAAAGAAATCCACGCAAAATCAATTCTTTCTCCATCAAAAGTTTATAACTGTATCATCTACTTTAAGGCCGTTGGAAATGAGATAGAAAAGGATTGCAGAAGGTTGGGAATCGATTGCAGATCAGACTATTGAATAGAATCAATTCATAAAAACAATTCGGGATTAAAAATGAGGAAACTCAAAGTTATTGTCAATGATCGGATGCAGAGGAATTATGTTTATGATCTTGCTGAACCGGTTGGGAAAAATTTTTATCCGGAGTTCAAACCGGAATTGACACCGAAACAGATGCTGGAAATGGGTGTGTTCGGCGGTAAGTATATGACCGATTGCCGGGATGAGTTTCCGAAAAGCTGGTTTACTCGTGCCAAGCTTTGTCATGAGCGCCATGATCCGCAACTGAATTTCTTTGGTGTCATCGCTTCCCAGCCTTTGTCTGTCTGGCGGAAAAAGGGCTGGATTTATCATGAAGATCCCAGGGGCTGGTTTCAGTGGTATTGCCGGTATTACATGGGCAGGAGGTGCCCCGATGATGAACGGCAGATTAAAAGATGGAAAGCAATGAAAAGACACATTTCTCAAATCATGAAGCACTGCAAAAAGGGTGATGTGACTTGCCGTCCGAAACAGAGACAGGCTTTGTTGAACTGGGCTTACGACAGTAGAAAATTTTAGAGTCGGTTAATCGATGATTTCTTTAGAAGGAATCTATGGAACAATCAACCATTCGTATAACGGAACCCGGCAATCCGCCGAATGATTCTGAGATCAGCAAATGGATAGGTTTAAAAGCCCAAGAGCATTGGAAACAGGTCACAAAGCTTATTGAACAATTATATCCCAATGTCTTTGCGCCGCAGTGGCTATACGGAGGCCAGAAGCACGGCTGGTCTTTCCGTTATAAAAAAAGCAAATCCTTTTGCACGTTGATTCCGGAGAAGAATCGTTTCGCGTTGCTTATTGTTTTCGGTGCGGAAGAACGGGCAAAAGTAGAAACCATCAAAGAGAATCTTTCACAATACACCCGAAGGGAATACGATAACGCAATAACTTATCACGATGGGAAATGGTTGCTTCTGATAATCGACAATAAAGAAATCATTAAAGATATTAAGATACTTTTCGCAATAAAGAGAAAACCAAAATTATAGAAACGATTATTGAACTTTCATGTTCAGGAAAGAAAGGGAATAATGAAGCAGTGGTACGAAACATTATTTGAAAATTACGGCAAAAAATACGATCAGGAAATCTTCGTCCAGGGAACCATCGGTGAATCCGATTTTATCGAGCGGGAAATCGGTTTTGATAAATCGATAAAAATTCTGGATGTGGGCTGCGGTACCGGACGGCATGCTATTGAATTATCCAAAAGAGGTTATCAAGTAACCGGTATTGATTTATCTGATTCGCAACTGGCAAGAGCCAGAGAAAAAGCTGAGAAACAAAATGTCAGCATTGAGTTTTTGAAACACGACGCGCGTAATCTTCCATTTATCGATGAATATGATCTGGTCATTATGCTCTGCGAAGGCGGTTTCTCTTTGATGGAAACGGATGAAATGAATTATGAGATACTGAAGAACGTGACAAAAGCGCTGAAGCAACGCGGTAAAATTATATTTACAACGCTTAACGGACTTTTCCCTCTCTATCATTCGGTCGAGGCGTTCTGTGCTGCGGGCGTCCAGGAAGGCAATGCCACGTACAGAAGCAACACGTTCGATCTGATGACTTTCCGCGATCACAACATTACAGAGATTGAAGATGACGATGGAAACAAAAGGAAACTTGATTGCAATGAACGGTATTATATGCCCAGTGAAATCACGTGGTATCTGAAATCGCTGGGATATAAAGCAATAGATATATTCGGCGCAAAACTTGGCGCTTTTTCTCGAAACGACACATTAACCACCGAAGATTTTGAAATGCTGGTGGTGGCCGACAAGTAAATGGGAACTCTGATTCCGGAAAAATCTTCCGTTGACACATAATATTGCGTTACTTATACTTCAAACCAGAAACCTTAAAGGAGTACCTGCCATGACTATCAATGTTAAAACCGAAGGGCATATTATGCTCATTGAGATTGACCGGCCGCAAAAGTACAACGCCATGACGCGTGACATGTACACGAAAATGGCGCAGGCCTATTATAAACTCGATCGCGACGACGATTTGTGGGTGGGTGTTGTTTACGCCAACGGACCGCATTTTACATCAGGACTGGAATTGACCGACTGGTCTGATGCCTTCAGCAGCGGTGTCGGTTTCCCTCTGGGCGGCAAAGAAGAAATTGATCCTTTTTACATGATGAATGAAGAACGCTGTCGCAAACCGATTATTTTTGCCGTGCAGGGTTACTGTTTCACATGGGGCCCGGAGGTGATGCTCAACGCAGATATCCGCGTGGCGGCATCCGATACCAAGTTTGCCATGCTGGAAGTTCGCCGCGGATTTTTCCCGTGTGGCGGTGCGACCTTCAGACTGGCCAGAGATATCGGCTGGTCCAACGCCATGCGCTATCTTTTAACCGGCGACCAGTGGAGCGCCGATGATGCCTATCGCATGGGGTTGGTGCAATATGTGACCGAACCCGGCAAACAGTTGGACAAGGCTATGGAACTTGCAAGAAAAGTAGCCGGCGCCGCGCCGCTGGGTGTGCGCAGTATTCTGGAAAACGCGCGTCTGGCGGAAAGAGAAGGTGAGCAGGCTGCGAAAAAAGCTATCTATCAGCAAGTTGCAGAAGTGATGAAGAGCGAGGATATGAAAGAAGGCCTGCAATCTTTTATCGAAAGACGCTCTGCAGTATTCAAGGGGAAATAACGATTTTGCTAGCGGGCAGATTTATAGATTGAAAATATAAGGATTTCGTTTTTCGCAGCTGTCTACATTGATTATGGGCTGAAAAATGAATAAAGGCATGGCCGGCAATGCCCTGCTCCGATGAAATCAAAAAAGCATAAATAATTTCATTTTGTTGCGGTGATTATAGGATGTGCTTCTTATTATTCAACGTTGACATTCACTCTGCGTCAAAGAACGCAGAGTGAATGTCAGATAAAAAAGTTATTTATTTGATTTTTTGCTACGGAATTCCGCTAAAAGCCTCTTGACCTCCGCCAAATCGTCTTTGGAATAATATCCTTTCTGGGCAAACTCATCCCAGATCGGCATGACTCTTTTTTTCAGCTCAGCTATCTCCGCCGGCGTCATCTTCACTTCTTTCATGCCGTATTTGTACATGGCTTTCAGGCATTTTTCATTGCTGGCGCGAACCTTCTGCCTGAATTCCTTCTCGACGGACATGACATGATTATCAATAGCCTGCTTTAATTCTTCAGGCAAGATGTTCCACGTTTTTAATGTTACAATGCCGCCTGAGGGCGAATAACGTATATGAACAGGATTGATGTATTTCATAACCGTATACATCTGGGTCCCGACCGCCCAGATACCGGGGCTGACGAGAGCATCGCAAACGCCGGTACGGATGGAAGCCGCTACTTCAGGAACACGAATCGGTACAGGGCTTGAACCCAATGCCTTTAATGTTCTTTCTTCTAACGGACCGTACCATGTAAGAAAACGGCTTTTCTTAAAGTCATCAGGGGTTTTGACGGGAAATTTTGTGGAGTAGATTTGATCAAAATCCTGTTCTGCCAACAGAACAAGGTGGTATCCATGCTTTTCAAACCACTGACTGATGCGGGGTCTCAGCTTGGAGTATACATATTCTACTTCGTCATAATTCTCAAATAAGAAAGGAAGTTCCAGCAAGGCCATTTCCGGACAAGCCATGACCATGCCCTGGCCGGAAAAACCGCCTCCCTGTAACTGTTCATTGCGCAGTTTGGCTAATATGTCCTGATCATCTCCCATCGTGCCGCCGTAATACCAATCCAGGGTTATGACGCCCTTTGTCGCTTTATATATGCCGTCGTTAACCATCTCCTTGATTAAAGCAGCCCAGCCCACGCCCTCCGGAGCCAGGGTGCCCATCTTGACGACATAGGTAAAATCACCATTAGGCAGAGTTTTCTTTAAATGCTGCAAACGAGGGAGATTCGCATATGCGCTCTTGTCCTTAAGCGGAAGCGCCGCTAACGATGATCCAACAAACAACACAACAAACATGATACACAGAAACCCAACAAACCTACTTTTCATAAAACTCTCCTTCCTGAAATAATAATAAATGACCGCTAAATTGAATTTATTATTATTTGATGAGATATTTTAGGTCAAGTAAAATATCGGGAAATGTTTTGTTCGTAAACATAAGGAAGAATAAACAGTGTTTTTACTGATGGCAGGATGGTGTGCTTACGAAAGAGGTATCAATTTCTGCCAGGACTTGCTGTTAATCGATTTGATCATGGCATCGAAGAGACACAAACCCTCCAACGCAAGGTCGGTCCCGAACACATTCTCAGATACCCAACGTCCTGTTAATTTATCAATAAAAGTTGTTTTGTGATGGTTTAAAATATAAGTAATATTTTTGTATGTCAAGATTGTTCAGAAAATCATGGTCAGGTCAAATTCTGCTCCGGGCAGGTTATGCTTCCGGTTTTAACGAGAGATTTTAGCTTATCCGTCAGGTTTTTGCGCGCACCCGGCCTGTGTCAATGCTTTCCAGCAGAGCCTCAATTCGGAGAAAAGCATTTTCCTCGTTGTACTTCCTGACATCCGCGTGGTCAACGTCTATCATTATCGAGGGAATTCCCAGCTTTTCGGTTATCCACTTCTGGAGGTCCATCTGCATAACGGAATAGACCTTGCAGCTTCTATTACTGGCAAACACGAATCCGTCTATGCCATAGTGCTGAGCCGCCCAGGACATCGCGTTAAACCGGAGTTTTATACCGTAGGGGCATACCGAAAAATTTTGTATCCGGGCGAGCGACTCGAACGGATCTTCGTCCCTGTATTCCTGAAGAAATTCATAGGAACCTTCGATGCTTCCCACGCAGGATGTGTAGCTTGCAGCAATGATATTGGCGTCAAGTCCGGCCACTCTTGTTGACATCTTCCGCAGTTGGTGCCAGGGAGCGATGCTGTCCCATAAAAGACGATATCTTTCCTTGGGTACCGGGAACTCACCCTTGTTAATTTTTTCTTCCGTTTCATCGGCAAGCAATTTGAAATGATTAACAACTTCCGGGCGTCCCCTTGATGTCAGAAGCGGCGCCATCTGTACGAATGAATCAAAGGCCGTTATTCCTGACGGGCGGTTAACCGCACAGTCTATGAAACGTTTGTATTGTTTTGCTGCCGCGCTGCTGTTGCGCAGGGCTTCCTTTACCCGGTCGATATTGAATTTTTGTCCGCTCATCTTTTCAATCGTTTGAACGAGGTTACGAAACTGCGCGACAATATACTTGAGGTCTTTTTCCTTTTGCATTTCATAACAGAAGGGAACGTCGAGGATAAAATGAGGGACATTCCATTCGCGATGATATACGTCAAACCACTTGACCAGGAGAGAGCAATTGTTGTTATTTGATACAAGAAGGTGCGGTCGCGGAAGTCCGAAGGTTGGTGAATCTTTGCCTCCGCTCATGGCCGTTCCGATATCGATTCTGGCGTAGGAGCAGATATCCATGGAATAGCCGTACTGTTCGGCTTTTTCGCACTGAAGCATGCCGACGCCCTTTGCGGCACTCAACGCCGCGTGACTTTCCGGTACGGCGAAAACGACATTGTCGAATCCGTAAAATAGTTCGACCGGCACGATGATGGCTACCCAGACCACAAAGGCTCCTCCCGCAGCTTTTTGATGAAGGTTCAGATAGTCATCTGTCAGGACTTTCGTCAGCCGCCTGCCCGATTCGGTCTTCATTAATCCCCTGGTTTCATCTTTTTCATCGGCCATAGCTTTACCATCCTGAATTATCGGTATATTTTTTATTGTCTTGAAATTTGCTCCGCGAAGCCCTGATTATCTTATTAATTCCGAAAAGGCCTCAATCCTTGTCCGAAAAGCCTCCACATTGTCCTCATCATCCGTCGCTATTTCGAGTTGAAGCGTTGCGATTTTTTTCTGCTCAAGCATTTTACCGAGAAATGGCATCTCCAGATATTCGTACTCGCAGAATTTTTCTCCGATGAAAATAAGGCCGCGGGCATTGCGATCTTCAATCAACGCATTGAGCATCTTGAGGCGTTCATCCGATGAATAAAGCAATGTCGTGCACGGGCAATGATTCCGGTAAAAATCAGCGTAATAAGCGGCGGGATCATCAGTTTCCTTCGGCAGGTAAGAATAGGAACGAGCCTGAGAGGCAACGTCGTTTCCTGCTACTCTTAATCCGGCGTCTTCAATAATAGAGCACAGGGCATCCGGAGGAGGCAGAATACCCGATACGATGATTTTTCGTCCGTCAGACGTGTTTTTCGCCGGGTTCGATTCGACCTGACGAGTGGCATCGTCCAATATGGACAAGTACTTTTCCGGCGGCATGCGATAGCCGTCTCTGATAAGGCGCGAGAAGTCAACATATGACATCCTTCCTTCGGCAACCCCCGTTTCCATTTTAAGAGAAAATTTTCTTATTGAGTTGTATAATCTGACGCTGGCAAGAAAACGTTCTGAAGAAAACTTAACTCCGAAGGTGCTTTCGATTTTAATGACCAACTCACGGATTCTATCGGCTAAGTATTCTGTGGAATCGATCTGCGTTGGAGACGTCATGGGTACATGAAATTTAAAGAGAGGCAGGGCTTTCCCACTTTCTTCAAGACCGCGCTCGATGATCTCCGGCATGTTGCGGAGTGTATCACAAGCGTTGTACATCAACAGACCATCCAGAGGGGAACCTTGATCAGACAAAACAAACTCTGTCAGTCGTCTGGCAACCGAACAGGTAAAACTCTGAAGATGGCGGTCGCTTTCCTTAAGCTTGCGCACCTGTTCTTTTATATCCCAGAGGACCACGGGCGTCAAACCGAAGGAATGAATCAATTCCAGCGGCGGATATAAAGGGAAACATCCCACCGGACGCCGGTCTTGCTGTTTGAATCTGGGTAAATTAGAATCCATGTTCCGCATGATTAACCTCACATGTGCCATTGAATCTTCATCAGCGCTTTACAATGGGCGTGTCTTCCCCGATGTCGAACGATATGGACAAATACGCTGGAAAATTATATATAAAATAAAATATTATGCAAAACTTTTTTCGCGGAAAGATGACGACATACAATGCATTTTATGATTTATTTCTAAAGAGGGAAGAAAATGGACGCGGCTTTTTTAAACTCGGATATATTCAAATTTGTTGTTCTGCCTCTGCTTATTTTTTGCACTCGCATCTGCGATGTGACGCTTGATACATTACGCATTATTTATGTGTCGCGTGGATTAAAAGTCCTGGCCGCGTCCATCGGATTTTTTGAAGTGTTGATCTGGCTGTTTGCCATTACTCAAATTTTTAAGAACCTGACAAATCCTATTTACTATGTCGCGTATGCGGGTGGTTTTGCCATGGGCAATTATATCGGAATTTTAATTGAAGAGAAAATGGCGGTGGGCACTGTCGTGATCCGGACCATTACACAGAAGGATGCAAGTGTATTGATTAAATGGTTGAAGACGGATGGATATGGCGTCACACATATCGATGCCCTGGGGGCTTTCGGACCGGTAAAAGTTATTTTTACGATCGTAAAAAGAAAAGACATTGAACACGTTCTGGAAATTATTCGCACGTGCAATCCGTTGGCATTTTATACGATCGAAGATATTCGTTCCTCCAGCAAAGGAGTTTTCCCGATTATTAAATCCAGGAAGAACAGATACAAAGAGCCTTAAGTGAATACCTTAAGAACAAAAGGATTGAATGCAAAAAAGATTTTCCGAATAAGTCGTCAGGAAGGATAGAGGACATGGAATGCAAAAAAGAAAAAAATCTCGATAAATGCAATTGCACTTATGACCCTTGTAACAGAAAAGGAATCTGTTGCGACTGCCTCACGTATCATCTGAAAAACAGGGAATTGCCCGCATGCTGTTTTCCGAAAGAAGCGGAAAAAACCTACAACAGGTCTTTTGAACATTTTGCCGAACTGGTATCCAAACGCCGGATATAAAAAAGCGTGATGTTCCCGCAAGGGAAGCAAAAGACATCTTATAGGGAGCAAAGTATTTATGATGCCGCTGACGCCATTTGTTGAAATCGCCGCCGTTTTGAATGTAGCAATCTTTATCTTAGCTGGAATTATGACGATAAAATAAACGCAGCCAGGGAAAAGTAGACAATCACTGTGCAGATATCGGCCAGCGCCAGCGTCAGGGGTCCGGAAGCGACGTGCACGTCAAGTTTCAGTTTGTGGAGAGCATAAGGGATGCTCACACCCAAAAAACATGCGAAGAGCAGCGACGTCAGAATACCCGAGGAAATTACCAGGCCGGCCGTAAAATCGTTTTTCCAGACAACAACGATAAATCCGACAATAAACGCGCAGGCTAAAGCCATTAAAAACGTGCGCATCAGTTCCCTTTGCATTGTTTTGAAATACCAGCCTGATTGTGCAGAGCTATTATGCATGGAATGAACCGTTATGGCCATGGTCTGCATGGAGACGCTTTCGCCCAAGCCTAAAACCAGCGTCAGAAAAAAAGCCAAAACCAGGCTTTGCGCCAGCGTGGCCTCGAAAAAACCCACCAGCAGCGCGCAGACAGTGCCGCTGGTGATGGTAGCCAAAAGCCAGGGGAAGCGATAACGGAAAACGCTCCAGGGCGACTTGTTTCGCACTTCGGAAACTTTAATACCAAGGGTATCAAAAACGCTGTGCACCTGCCTTTGTTCCTCGATATCAATCATTTCCTCGGTAAACACGTTGATATCGATAACTCCCAGCATTTTTTTGTTGTCATCAATAATCGGAAACGCCAGATAGCGGTGCAAAATAAAAAACTCCAGCGCTTCCTCTAAAGTTGCGCTAGCGGGTATCACGACAAGATTTTTTGACATGATTTCTTCAATTTTTGCATCCAATGAAGACGTCAGGAGTCTTCTTGTCTGGATTGTTCCGGCCAAACGGGCTTCGGCATCAAGAACATAGAAATAAAGAATGGTTGATTGTGTCTGGCCGTTGCGGATACAATCCAATGCCTCACTCACGGTATTGTAACTATAAATAGACACAAAATCCATGCTAGCATGTTTCATCACGGGATCATTGAGGTCTTCTATTTTTATGGAACGATCCATGCGATGCCTTTCCCGAATTTAAACGTCATTTCTTTTTTGTTTTTTTCGGAACAGTTTCTTTCTGTTGAAACGCTTTGTCATATAGAATGCGTCGGACGGTTTCTCTGTGTTCAGCAGCCATCACGCAGGCCATCTGATCGGCTGCCGTGACCACTTCTGACAGGGCAACGCCGACTTCGGCTTCACCGGCAGCAACCACGGTTGCGCCCGCGTGACGCAGAGCAGCGGCTTCACGGAGATGAGCGCAACGCACCATAATTTGTAAATCAGGATTAAGAAGACGTGCGTGTTTGATGATCTCGGAAGCGTCTTCAATGTCTGTGCTGATAATCAGGCTGCCGGCTGTTGCGATATCCGCATCTTCGAGCGTTCCCGGACGAAGAACATCACCGTATATTGCCTTGTATCCCTGGGCACGCAGTTGGCGAACCGATTTCAGATTGAGGTCAATGACCGTGATCTCGCTTCCACGTTCCGTCAAAAGATTGTGGACGATTTGTCCTATCGGACCATAGCCGACGAGGATGCAGCGATTAGGATTAATCGTTTGTGGTTGACTTTTTACCACCGGACGGGCTTTTTTAGATTTTGAAGATAGCTTGCGTGCCCAGCTGTAGATGTAAGGATTCAAGGCGATGGAGATGATGGAGGCGGCGACCAGTGCATTCCATCCGGCATCGTTGATGATTTTGAGTTGAAGAGCGACTGTGCCGAGAATGAAACTGAATTCTCCAACCTGTGAAAAAGCCGCTCCGATGGGGATAGCCGCAGCCAGTGGCTGGCCGAGCATCCGTACCGTCAATGCTGCGGCGAGCGGCTTGACAATGATGACCACAAGAAGCACGGTTGCGATAACCAAAGGAACCTGTATCAGGCTCAGCGGGTCGAACAGCATCCCGATGGAGACGAAGAAGAGCACCGCAAAAGCGTCGCGCATCGGCAGGGCATCGATGCCCGCCCGCGCGGCAAACTCGGAACGGCCCACGGCCAGACCGGCAAGAAAAGCGCCAAGGGCCATCGAAACGCCGAACAGTTTTGCGGAACCGACGGCAATACCCACGGCCAGAACCAGTACGGCAAGCGTAAAGAGTTCCCGGGACCGTGTTTTGGCGATGCGCTCCAGCGCCCATGGAATAACCCATTTCCCGAGAACCACAACAATGGCAACCAGTCCGATAATCTTTATTCCGGCAAATCCGAGAACGGCGCCGATGTTCTGATCCATGCTTCTGTCCGAGGAGAAAATAATGGGCAGAAGAAGAAGGAGTGCAACGGTGAGAATATCTTCCACAACGGTCCAGCCGATGGCGATATGACCTATCTTGGCGTGCAGATCATGCCACTCCGTCAGCACCATGGCCATAACCACCGTGCTAGCCACCGAAATAGCCATGCCCAGGATGAATCCGGATGTCCAATCCCAGCCCATGAAATGCAGCAGGACAGCCAGTGCGGACGTGGACAAGGTGCTTTGAATCAGCGCGCCCGGAACGGCTAAACGCCATACCGCGATCAGTTCACGCAGATGGAAACGCAATCCGATTCCGAAGAGCAGCAGGATCACACCGATTTCCGCAAACTGCTCCGCAATGGTCCGGTTGACGACAACACCGGGAGTGAAAGGGCCGACGATAATGCCCGCAAGCAGATAACCGATAATGGGCGATAACTTCAGACGGACAGCGACATACCCGAAGAGAAGGGCGGCAGCCAACCCAACGGCAAAAGTTATCAGGACACTCAGTTCATCCATTATTTATCCCTTTAAAAAAAGATTAGGCAAAAACATGACAATGTTATTTCCCAGTTTAGAGATGTCAGCGCTTTGATTGAGAAAAGATATAAAAATCACATTGAACTAACTATAATAATTCATGATAAAAATCAAATTTTTAAAATCTTTATCATGCTTTGTTCTTACGTGAGCGGTGCTTGTCGACTGAAATGTTCATTGACATGTAAGGTTATGTTTACTATATTTTATGCAAATCATGAAATTTGTTATTATCATAGGCGCGATGCTGTAACGCAATCCGCATGGATCATGATTCAGTAGATGTATATTTCTTGGATGCGATACAACTGTCTGACCGGGCAGGTATCCGACGAACCCGGCTATTCTTTTAATAAATCTCTGTTGATTTCGGGATGATGAGAAATAATAAAATTATATAAGAGGTGATTTATGAAAAGATTCAAAAGCATTCTCTATGTCACGGGAGAAAACGGCGATCAGCAATCCGCGATGGCGCGCGCCGTGTCACTGGCCGAAAACAATCAGGCTGATTTAACTGTCATCGATGTCATTCCCGCGGTGATGGGTGAATATTCCGAAGAAATTATCAACAGCCGGATGCAGTTTTTGGAATCCTTCACCGAACCTTATAATAAACGTCTGGATATTAAAATCAGCGTGGAAACGGGTACGGTTTTTATCGAGATCATCCGGGAAGTTTTGCGCAACAAACATGATCTGGTCATTAAGCCGGCGGAAAATCCCGATTTCATGAAAAGATTATTCGGGAGCACGGATATTCATTTGCTGCGCAAATGCCCTTGTCCTGTGTGGATTATGAAGTTGCCGGAAAAATCGAATTACAGCTGTGTTATGGCGGCTGTGGGTTTTAAACCGCTGGAAGCTTCGGAGGTGGAAGAAGCTCTTAACCGGGAAATTCTGGATCTGGCCAGTTCACTGGCTCTGTCTGATTTTGCGTCGTTGCACGTGGTTCATGTCTGGGAAGCATTTGCCGCCAACTACATAAGAAGCCGTGGTGACAAGGAGCACGAAGCCATGGCGGTGTATGTTGAAAAAGAGCGCTCTCTCCATCAGAACGGACTGAATATTCTTATGGAGAAACTGAAAGAGCGCGTCGGTGATGATGTTTATCAGGAGCTTTCTCCGGGTCTGCACCTTCTCCAGGGAGACGCACAGAAAATGATCGCAGTGCAGGCAGCCAGCCTCCATGCTGATCTTGTCGTCATGGGGACGATTGCGCGCACCGGCATTTCCGGGCTCATCATCGGCAACACCGCGGAGGCTGTTCTGGATCAACTCGAGTGTTCCGTTCTCGCCGTCAAGCCGCCCGGTTTTATTACACCGGTCAAACTTGATGAATGACATGAAGAAAAGGGACTAAATCGGTTTAATTTATCATAACTTTATGGCCATGATTAAAATAAATGAAAAAAACAGGAATGTTTTTATTGTACTGACAATCGCATTGGTTTCTGTGATCGGTATTTTTGACTATTGGACAGGGCCAAACATTGAGTTTGGATTGATTTATTTAATTCCCGTTATCGTCGGTGCAACAATCGGAAGAGGCTTCG
>DJVN01000206.1 GCA_002441205.1 Syntrophaceae bacterium UBA6255
GGTCTTTAATGCCAAGAACCGGATAAAGCAGATGATCCTGCAATATGGCCGCGTCCAGACTGGCTACGGGATCGCTTTTATCATAAATGCCTTCTTTAATGGTCAGTTTATACCACTCACCGTTTAAATACATACCGAAATCATGAAACTGCTGCGACGATCTTGCTGTAAAGTTCTTACTGACTGTAAACTTCAAACGGATCTTTTCGATAAATTGTTCCGGCGTCAAACCGTTTAAATCTTTGACAGCACGATTATAATCCATAACTTTAAGTTGTGTATGCGGGAAAAATACCGCCAGTACGCCTTCGTATTCTTTGAAAGAACCAGATAATTTGTCCTGAGCTCGCCTCCCTCTCGCAATGGTTGTAGCCGCGGCCGCACGATGATGTCCATCGGCAATGTAAAGCGCGTCAACTTCACCGAATTCTTTTTTAATGTCTTCAATCAGTTTTTTATCGGTCACAAGCCATACGGTGTGTGTAACGCCATCTTCAGCGGTAAAATCATATTCGGGAGTTCCGGCAGTTATTTGTGTAACAATCTTGTTTAGACCTTGTCTTTCACGATAACTTATAAACACGGGTCCGGTTTGCGCGTTGACGGTGTCCACATGCCGGATGCGGTCTTCCTCCTTATCTTTTCTGGTCAGTTCATGTTTCTTGATTTTTCCAGCATCGTATTCCGCTGCGCTCATCAAGCCGACTATTCCTGCTTGTACCTGCGAACCCATCTTTTGTCTGTATATATAAAAACAGGGTGATTCATCCTGTATAAGGATTCCTTTTACCCGCATGTCGATAAAGTTACGTTTGGCTGTTTGATAAATGAGAGCATCGTCGCTTTTGGTTCCGTCGGGAACGTCAATTTCCGATTTTTCGACGTGCATGAAACTCAAAGGGTTGCCGGCAACGGCTTTTTGGGCTTCTTCTTTCGTCATAACATCATAAGGAAGGGCTGCTACCTGAGAAACAAATTTCTGTTGGGGGCGTACCGCTTTAAAGGGTAAAACCAAAGCCATAATCAAAAACTCCTGCATTAAATTTCTTGCGGAATTGATAACATACTGACATAATCTGCACAACTAAAAATCTTGAAAATAGAGAAAGAACAATCATGAAAAATACTCTTGTTTTTATTCATGGGTTGGAAAGTACGGCACAGGGCGCCAAAGGACAATATTTTTCCAAACATTTTCCGACAATGATTATAGAAGATTATACGGGAGATTTGGAAGCGCGTATGTCCAGGCTCAACGAAATCCTTGCCGGTAAAAAAAATTTAATCATAGTTGGATCAAGCTTTGGAGGCCTGATGGCTGTTCAATATGCCATAGAAAATGAAAACAGGATAAAAAAATTGATTTTATTGGCACCAGCCTTAAATCTTTCCGAATTTAGACCAAAATCCGGTCTACAATTAAGAATTCCTGTCATTATTTATCACGGTACAAAAGATGACGTGGTTAATCCGCAGACTGTAAAAAGTATTGCCATGAAATATTTCGCCCATCTTGAACATCAATTTGTTGAGGATGATCATCCTCTCCATAAGACGTTTTCCCGTCTGGACTGGAAGAGACTGCTACTGACCGATTAACAATGTCACGAAGCACGCAATTTCCTCAAATCCCACGTCGTCGTAGATACCATTCAGGGTGCTTCACTCCTGAAACTTGGGACTCACTACTGCGCTTCGGAGATAATTTCCAAATCCGATTAATCGGATTTGGATAATTTGATCAACTCTTCAACCGTCATCCCGACTCATCGGGACTCGGTTTCAGAGAATCTCATTACGACTAGCGCTTCAAACTTCACTTCGTTCGTTTTCAGCGAGTCTCTTTAAATTACCTTGACAATATTTTATTGATATTTTAATCTTTTTTTGAAAATTTAATGGATTATAAAGCATGTATTCCAAAAAAATAGTCATTCGCTATACGCCCGAAATTGTTCAACAACCGGTAATTTACCAGCTGGTTAAACAATATAATCTTGTGTTCAATATTTTAAAGGCAAGAATTTTTCCCCGGCGCGAAGGAGTTATCGTCCTGGAATTGAGTGGTTCTAAAGAAAATTTTGATCACGGAATTCGTTTTCTAAAGGAGATGGGTCTTAAAGTTGAGCCGCTATCTAAAAGTGTAAGTCAGAACACGGATCAATGCGTTCATTGCGGGGCATGCACTGCTTTTTGTCCTACGGGAGCCCTTGCATTTGAAATGGAATCACAAAAAGTTATATTTGATCCGGAAAAATGCAACGGGTGCGAGCTTTGTGTTTCTGCCTGTCCGGTGCGTGCGATGGAAATAAATTTATTATAGTGTAGATTTTGAAATATTATATTTTGGGGTAATTCACCAAGAACGTAAATTATTTATTTCTTTTTAAAATCTTTATCCAATTGTTTATCGGAAGAATCGAGCAATTTATTCACCTCTTTAGGAGCCGCTTTGCTTTTCCTGTAAAGGTCCTTCATGTCATCAATCATATGACTCATTTTGAACTTGATATCATCAATGACCGATTGCGTCATTTTAGTTGATTCCTTTGTGTCTCCATTCAGTGTGTCCTTGCCTTTAAAAGAATTAATGCCGAAAATTATCATTAGGATAAATAAAACAATCAAAACAAATTTAACCAGACCTTTTAAAGTGAAATGAAGGAATAATACTATAATTAAAGCAACACTCAAACCAGCTATCGCTGGATGCGCTGATATAAAATCGGTGATTGCATCCATTATAATATTTCCTTTAGGGAAGAATTCATTATATTCTACCATGAAAATTTATAATTTTACAGCCTAAATTATCGCATATAATTATTGCCTAAAAAATTCATGATGATTCAGGCTATTTCGCGCATGTATGGAAAATTCTTAATTTATTAAGAGCTTAAAAAATACGGGAATGCTTTTTGAATTTATGATATTAACAGACCGATGATCTTAATGATTTTTTTTAAAAATATTTATGAATAAAGAGAAATTAGAGATTCTCAATAAATTGGAAGTTAGACTCGGATATAGTTTTCGAAATATAAATCTACTTTCTACTGCTCTTACACATCGTTCTTATGTCAATGAAAATCAGCAACTTTCAGTGATAGATAATGAAAGAATGGAATTTCTGGGAGATAGTATTCTAGGCGCTTGTGTAAGCGACTTGTTAATCGAGAAATATATGTCTTCATCGGAAGGCGATCTGACAAAAATTCGGGCTGCGATTGTCGGTGAAGAAAATCTTGCTCAACTGGCGCGCTGTCTGCAAATTGGTGATTGCCTTTTAATAGGCCGAGGCGAGGAAAATGCGGGAAGCCGTGCGAAAGAATCCTTTTTGGCAGACGCTTTTGAAGCTGTTGTTGCCGCAATTTATCTTGATTCCGATTTTAAAAGTGTGAAGGATGTCATTAAGAAGATCATTGAACCGCTTTTGAACGATGATTCCATGCCTTCCGGATATTTTGATTATAAAACCGCTTTGCAGGAACTTTGTCAGAAAAAATATAAAAGCGTTCCGATTTATGTAGTCGTTGATTCAAAAGGTCCGGAACACGCCAAAATATTTGAAGTCCGGGTTGTTATCGTGAATAAATTGACAGAATACGGCAGCGGCAAAAGCAAAAAAGAGGCCGAAAAACAGGCGGCACAAAAAGCCTGGGAAATACTGCAAAATGAAGAAGACTAAAGATGCATATGAAGAAAGCGGCCGTTCCCTGGTTATTCCTTTATTTATCATGAACAGCGGTTGCTCGCACCGCTGTATCTTTTGCAATCAAAAAATTTCTGCCGGAAATTTTCCTCGCCAAATCACTAAGGAATATTTTGATGCGGAAGTTTATTCATACCTGGCCTGGAACAAAGATAAATTCAGGGATGTGGAAATCGCCTTTTACGGCGGAAGTTTTACCGGAATGGATTCCGCCTATCAGGAAAAGCTTCTTTCCTGGGCTGATGCCTTTATTCAAAGGGAGCTTGTTCATTCCATTAGGGTTTCGACAAGGCCTGATTGCGTTGCAGAAGACAATGTGGCATTGCTAAAAAAATACAAGGTTTCTACCGTGGAAATCGGCGCTCAGTCTTTTGTTGATGACGTGCTGCGATTTGCTCAAAGAGGACATGATTCCGCTTCTATCGTCAATGCTGTCGCCCTATTGAAAAGACATGGTTTCCGAACAGGATTACACCTTATGGCCGGTTTGCCCAAAGACACAAAACAAGGGTTTATTTATTCCATCGATAAGACAAAAGAATTGAAGCCCGATACCTTAAGAATTCATCCGACACTTGTTTTTAAAGATACAGCTTTAGCGAAAGAATTCAGGGAAGGAAGGTACAAACCTCTGGAGCTTGCTGAAGCCATCGGGTTGTGTGTTCTTGCCTGGGAAAAGTTATCAAATTCCGGCATACGATTGATCAGGATGGGTGTGCATATTACACCGGAGATGGAAAAAGAAGCATCCGTTCTCGCAGGGCCCATTCACCCGTCATTCGGGAGTCTGGTCCTTTCCTCTGTTTTTTATAATCATATCATAAATGGCCTGAGGAATATTTCTCCTGATTCCAAAGAGCTTCATTTTATATTATCAAAGCGGGATGTTTCCGATTTCCGAGGTTTACACAACGTCAATATCAGCGCTATAAAAAAACTTTACCCGCGTGCTAATTTAATTGTAAAATCTAAACACGAACAGCCGCGCGGTCAGATTTCCGTGTCTGCGGATTCGGGCGAATCTTTTCACGTCAGGATTCCGGGCATTATATAATCCGAAGGGGATAAATGTTTAAATCAGGTTTTATAGGCATCATTGGCCGTCCCAACGCGGGAAAATCAACGCTTTTCAACGCTATTGTCGGCGATAAGATTTCCATCATCACCGACAAACCGCAGACGACCAGGAATAAAATTACCGGCATAAAAAATTATCCTGACGCCCAGCTCATTTTTCTCGACACGCCCGGAATGCACAAGCCGAAAACTCCGTTGAATCGCGCCATGGTGCAGACAACGAGGGAAACCATTGGCAGCGTTGATTTGCTTTTGATGCTGGTTGAAGCCAATACGGATGTTCATCCTCATGACATCTTTTTAATCGAATCATTGGCCGGAACCAAAGTGCCGGTTATTTTGGCTATCAACAAAATTGATCTGATAGAAAAAAAGTTTTTTCTGCCGTTGATTGATAAATTCCGCGCGCTTTACAACTATTGTGAAATATTTCCCATTTCCGCTTTAAAGGGAGAGGGCATTGAAGATTTATTAAATACGGTGAAAGAAATGCTTCCGGAAGGACCAAAATACTATCCTGATGATATTCAAACAGACGCGACCGAAAGATTCATTGCCGCCGAATTCATCCGCGAAAAAATAACGCTTTTTACCAAGCAGGAAGTCCCGTATTCAACTGCGGTGGAAATTGACTTGTTTAAGGAAGACGAAGAGAAAAATCTTATTCGCATCAGCGCGACAATCAATGTGGAAAAAGATTCGCAAAAAGCCATTATGATTGGCAAGAAAGGCGCCATGCTCAAAAAAATCGGCACGCAGGCCAGAATGGATATGGAGCATCTCTTCGGCGCCAGGGTGTTTCTTGAATTGTTTGTCAAGGTTCGCAAAGAATGGACCACATCGGACAAGATGCTTCAGGAATTCGGATTATTAAAACACTGAGGAAATAAATGCAAGCAACGCCAGTCATAGCGATTGTCGGACGTCCCAATGTCGGCAAATCGACGCTTTTCAACCGGATCGCCGGAAAGCAGAAAGCCATTGTCATTGATGAGCCGGGCGCCACGCGCGACCGCAATTACATGGATTGCGTTTATCAGAATAAAGCTTTCACCTTGATTGACACCGGCGGTTTCGAGCCGGCATCGGAAGAAAGAATTCTGGTGCAAATGCGCGAGCAGAGCAATCTGGCCATCGAAGAAGCGGACGTGATTATTTTTATGATGGACGGAAAAGACGGACTGACGCCTTCAGATATAGAAATCGCCAGACAATTGCGGGGAAAAAATAAAAATGTATTTTACGCCGCCAACAAGGTTGACGGGGACCGTCACAAGGAAATGCTGACAGATTTCTATCGTCTGGGCATTGAAGAAATCCACCCGATTTCCGCACAGCACGGTCTTGGCGTTGATGAGCTTCTGAATATTATTGTCCGTGATTATCCGGACGCGGCAAAAGACAAAGAGGATAAAGATGAGCAAATCAAAATTGCCATCGTCGGCAAGCCCAATGTGGGCAAGTCATCCCTTGTCAACAAAATCTTGGGCAAGGAAAGAAGCATTGTCAATCCTACTCCCGGCACGACTCGCGACGCGATAGATTCCACGGTAAAAGTTCACGGCAAGAATTATCTGCTTATTGACACGGCGGGCATACGCAAAAAAAGCAAAATCAGCCAGACGCTGGAAAAATACAGCGTCGTTCAGGCGCTCAAATCAATCAATCGGTGCGACATTGCGCTTCTTTTAATTGACGCGGAAGAAGGAATAACCGAACAGGACACCAAAATTATCGGCCTAGCTTATGAGCGCGGCAAAGCCTGCATCGTTGTGGTGAACAAATGGGATAAAATTGAGAAAGACAACGCGACCGTCGGAAAATTCGTTGAAGATATCAAAGATAAAGTCAAATTTCTGGATTTTGCGCCGATAATTTTTATTTCGGCGGTCACCGGCCAGCGCGCGCCCAAAATATTTGAATTGATAGATAAAGTCTACGAACAATACACAAAGAGAATTGGCACTTCACCGTTAAATGACATGGTGGAAAAATCTGTGCGAAGAAATCCGATGGCGCGTTATCAGAACAGACAGATGAATATTTCCTATGCCACCCAGACGGATGTTAAACCGCCCACCTTTGTTTTTTTTGTCAGTCATGCCAAAGGCATCCATTTTTCCTATGAACGTTATCTCATGAATCAGATCCGTGAAACGTTCGGCTTCGACAGCGTACCCCTGAAACTTGTTTTCAGAAAAAAAAGATAGGAATGAAATATTCGAATCCCACTATAATTTTTTGTCTAACTTGTGATATAGAAAAAAATAGAATTGACTATTTAATCATAACATGATAAAAAAATCATCCGAAAAAAAAGTTGTTTTTAATATAGGAAATAGCCATGAAAATATGTCTTCATTGTGGGAAGCAGCTTCGAGATGATACTAAAAAGTGTTTTTTCTGTGGCGAAATGGCCGATGAGCTTCCGCAACCGAAAAAGTCCGCGGAAAAATGGCGGAAAAATAAAGATATTATAATTTTAATCATTGTTATTATCGCTTGTATAATTATATATCTACTAAAAAAATGATCAATTTGATTCAGCGGTAAAACTGAATTTGATTTAACGGGATCAAAACTTCATACATTTCACTTCCGGGCGATTTATAAGAAAGTAAAATCAATAGGGAATGTAAGTTAAACGAATCTGCCCGTGAGTTCAATCGTTGAAAAATATGGGTTGATTGGAGATATTATTCAGTTAAGATATTTCCATTAATTTTAATCTCTATGGGTTAAATTCCCCATCGCTCGTGACGCAGAAGAATATATAATCCAACAAGATACCCCGGTGCTTGTGGCGAGGAGTTTCATTAATCACAAAATTATTCAAAATCATTTCCCCTAATCATTGGTCTTGTGATTTTTGTATAAATTTGTCATATAAGCGCAAATTTATTGATGGTTGGTTTTATTGATTTACTTCCGTAACGTCAGTCTTTCTTTTTTAGATAAGAAACTTTTCGACAATATCAACTGGACGATTCATTCGCGAAGTCGCATCGGCCTGGTCGGTGAAAACGGTACCGGCAAGACAACGCTTTTTCGGGCGATATTAGAACAGGTGCATCTTGATGCCGGCATGATAGAGATTCCCGGTAGAAAGCAAAAAGTATTCGGTTATCTGCCGCAGGATCTGGTTGAACTAGAATCCATCCCGCTGATTGATTTTCTCAAAAAGAAAAGTGAACTTGCAACGATTGAAGCATCAATCAGAGAAATGGAGCATCAATTATCCTGTATAAGACATAATACATCGGAATACGAAGATCTTTCGCAAAAATATTCTGATGCTCTGGCTCATTTCAACGCTATGGACGGCTACACTTTTGAAGCCCGCGCTAAACAGGCGCTCAAGGGTCTTGCTTTCAAGGAAAGCGACTTTGATAAAAATTGCGATTCGTTTTCCGGCGGNNCTGGATACGGAAAGCATGGAATGGCTGGAATCTTATCTCAAGGATTATCTTGGAACCATTATTGTTGTATCTCACGATCATTTCTTTCTTGATAAAATCATTTCACAGACAGCCGAGCTATCATCATGTGCTATACATATTTATAAAGGGAATTACTCGTATTATTTAAAAGAAAAAGAAAAACGCTATGCCGTCTTAAAAAAGGAAATGGAACTGCAAAAATCGCAGATTAAAAAAATCGAAGAATTTGTTGAACGTTTCCGTTACAAGGCGACAAAGGCTGCGCAGGTACAGAGTCGCGTTAAAATGCTAGAAAAATTTTCCGAAATCAAGCTGGAGGGAAAGGCAAAAACCGTTTCTATGAAATTTCCTGAAGGTAGAAAAAGCACGCGCGAGGTGGTGAAGATAACTGACATGGGACATCATTATGGTGATATAAATGTTTTCAACCATTTAAATTTTACCTTGTTTCGCGGTGACAAGGTTGCTTTTGTCGGTGTAAACGGTTCCGGAAAATCAACTTTATCGAGGCTGCTTAGCCAAACGGAGCGGCCTTCCCAGGGGTCAGTGATATACGGCGATGGCGTCAATATGGCTTTCTTTTCTCAGGAAAGTTCACAAAATTTAAACTACGAAAACACGATTTGGGAAGAAATAAATTCCGTGCGTACCCAAGCATCGGATCAGGACAAACGCAACCTGCTGGGAGCCTTTTTATTTTCGGGTGATGATATTCATAAAACAATATCCGTGCTTTCCGGTGGAGAAAAATCACGGCTCGCTTTATTAAAAATCATGCTTTTGGACACCAATTTTCTGATTCTTGATGAACCGACCAATCATCTTGATATTAAAACCAAGGATATTTTTCAAAACGCCCTGATCAACTATCACGGAACCGTGGCCATCGTTTCGCATGACCGCTATTTTTTGGATCATCTGATAAACAAAGTATTTGAACTAAAAGATGGAGCAATCAATTTCTATAACGGCAATTATTCTTATTTTATAGAGAAACGCAGCCAGCCAATCATTTCAGCTGAACATGAAGAAATCTTAAGGACATTACCCAAAACTCAGACATTAAACAACAAGGAGAGGAGGCGTCTGGAAGCGGAACAGAGGAACAAGACTTATAAAGTCAGAGCAGATATGAAAAACGATCTGGCTGCTGTAGAAAAAAGGATAGCATGGCTGGAAGCGGAAAAATCTCAACAGGAACAGGCCTTGTGTGATCCGCATACGCACAAAGATGCGGTTAATATTAAAACGATTCATCTGGAGTTAAAAGGTATTAACGCTGAACTGGAAAAAGCATATAACCGATGGACGGAACTGAATTTAAAGCTGGAGCAAATTTATCAAGACTCTGAAAAAATTTCGTCTTAACCCCCATCCAGGGAAGTTTTTTCTGTATTCTGATACCAGGAAGCCGGGTCGGTCAAAAATTCTTCAGTATCGCGCAACGAAAGAAAATGCTGCCGTTCAATGCTGGCAAGCAAATTAAAAAAAGCTTTTTCTTTAGGATCTTCGCTTCCTGTCTCCAACTTTGTATAAAGAGCCATCCCTCTGGCTTCAAAATCAATCGCAGTGCGGATGGCTTTCAGATCGTCATCATTGCCTTTGATGCGAGCAGCTTTTTTCTCCGACATCGACATTAAAATATTGTTGGAGCGTGATTTTCTTACTTTCAAAGGGATTGTTGCCGGCCATTTTTGTTTTGCCTCCCATTTCTCGTAGAGTTTTTTCAGCATTTCATAATGTTCTTTTTCTTCGTCGGCAATCTGCTTGAACATATTCTTCCCCGCCAGATTCTTTGTCCGGCGGGCATTGGCCAGATAAAACTCTCTTTCGTTTAGCTCGTTATCCAATGCAAATTTCAGAGCGCTGATTCTCTTATTCATCTTGATGCCTCCGTGCAAGGATGTTCAAGTAAAGATATTTCAGTTAATTATAAGTGATTATGCCGTTTAGAGCAACACGTTTTTATATTGGAGATGATATTGAGCCTGGAATGTTTTTATTGACTGAAATGCCGGTTTATTGAATATCGGACATATATTCAGAGATGTTGTTGCAGAGATCGGAAATCCGCTCCAAATGCAGAAGCATCTCCACAAAAATAGGTCCCGCATCAGGATCGCAAAGACGTTTATGAAATCTTTCCAAGTGTTTATCTCGAGATTCCTTAACCTTTACATCAACCGTTTCTTCTCTTTCAACAATTTCCTTTTTTTTATTCATATCCGGTTTTTCAATCATAGAAACGGCATCAGCAAAATTACGGCTGACCAATTCAATAATGTCATTTAATTCGCGTTCGCCGGGAAAACTGAAAATAATTCTGCGGTCAGCTTTTTGAAAGGCCAGTTTGTTGATGCATAAGGCATGAGAACCGATTCTTTCAATATCGTTGGTCATGGCGGTATAAGCGAAGATTTTTTTTGAAAACTCTTCGGATAATTTCTGCGCGGAAATTTTTCGCAGATATCTGACCGTTTGCTTGCGGATATTTTTTACGACCATTTCTATGTAGAAAAGAGATTTTCCCTCTGCTTCCTTATAGTCATCGATCATTCTTACGCTTTTCAAATATATTTGCTGAACCAGATGCGTCTGTCTTGTCAGCTCCTTATGAACATTTTCCAGGGCCTTTTGTGGATTTAAAATATCTTTGCTGTCAAGGTATTCCGGCCAGATGGAAAGCACTTCATCGTCACCGGGAAGCAATTTATTCATCATGGCGGCAAAAGGTGTCAGTAGAAAAATAAAAGTTATTACAATGACAAGATTCATCAGGACGTGGGCAAAGGCAATTTGCTGAGCGGTATTTGAAGAAATACTATGTAAAATATCAATGAAAAAAGACATAAAAAGAAAACAAAGGCCGATTCCGACACATTTGAATATCAGATGAGAGAAAGCCGTTCTCAATCCGCTTCTGGTGGCGACTGTTCCCGCCAGTAACGCCGTAAAGGTCGTGCCGATATTCGCCCCCATGACTACTGCGACGGCATTTTCAAGAGATATCATATCCTGCTGCGCGAGAAGGACCATAATGCTGATCGGAATGGCGGAGGCGTGAACAAGGCCGGTAACGACAATACCCATTCCTATTCCGACCAGAGGATTTTGTGTCTGCGTAAACATTTCTATAAGAGCTGTTGATTTTTTAAGAGGTTCCACAGCCTTGCCCACTAAATCCAGACCAAAAAACATCAAGCCGAAATAAAAAAGCATTTCGCCCACCGTCTTCCATTTTTCTCTGCCGGTCAACCAGAGAAGCCCCCCGATGGAAATAATGAACGGAGATATGTCTGTGAAGCGCCAGATGACGAATTGTACGGTCAGCGTTGTGCCGATATCAGCGCCCAGGATGATGGCGAGAGAATTGGAAAAACTGATTAATCCGGCGCTGACCAGTCCAATGGTCAGCGCGGTGGAGGCGGAAGAACTCTGAAAAACGATTGTCGAAAAAATGCCCGTGAGAAGACCAAAAAACGGCCTTCCCACGGCATATTTGATGTATTGTTTAATGCGGATATCAATCAATTTCCGGACGGCGGCAGAAAGATTGAACATGCCGATCAGAAATAAGACGATGCCGCTGATCACGATTAGTATTTCTTTAATGGCCAAATCATACCCTTGAAGTATTTTGTCGTTGCCACGTATTAATCAACTTTTTTGAACATTTTCCCTTTGGCGCCGCAGATGGGACAAATTTCGGGAGCTTCTTTTTCCGCGGTATATCCACAGACCGGGCAGACATAGTAGCTGTAGGAATCTGTGGCGCTGTCCAGAGTGTTAAGCATTTCCTGATAAAGTCTGGCATGAATTTTTTCCACTTCATTGGCGAAATGAAACGTGCGTTCAGCGTCCTTATTTTCTTCCGTCTTGGCTGCTTCAATCATGCCCGGATACATGCTTTTAAATTCATGAGTTTCTCCGGCTATCGCTTCCTGAAGGTTTTCCTTGGTGGATTTGATCCCTTTTAATGCCCGCAGATGAGCATGGGCGTGAACCGTTTCCGCTGCCGCTGCCGCCCGAAATAATTTTGCCGCCTGCGGAAATCCTTCCTGATCAGCTTTAGCGGCAAAGGCCAGATATTTACGATTTGCCTGTGATTCTCCGGCAAAAGCTTCTTTCAAATTATCTTCTGATTTAGACATAAATTATTCCTCCCGTTACTTTTATAATAGATTTTACAGCAGCACATTAGCATATAGAAAAGACCTTTTCAATGGCGCGTTTTGTGATATGTATCGACTGGTGTCACATGGGGTTCGTTTGATATTCGAGGATTGCAATGCTTCGCATTCTTAGTCATCGTCATTTTATTTTTGTTTTTGCCATAACGCTGGGCCTTATTTTTCCGCAGCCGGCGCAATGGATGAAATATCTGATGATCCCCGCATTGGCTCTGGTCATGACGCTGGCGACGATTAATGTCCCCAATAACTATTTTCATAATCTACGCGCTCACATTAAGCCGTCGTTTTCCGGAATATTAATGAGCTATGTTATTCTGGGAGGCGTTATTCTTTTTTTATCAGCCTTGCTGATAGATGATAAAAATCTGTGGATTGGATTTGTCCTGATAGCGGCGGTTCCACCGGCGGTGGCTGTCATTCCCTTCACAGCCCTTCTGCAAGGTGACGTCTCTTACACATTATCCGGAACAGTGGCTTCCTATCTGGCCGCTTTACTGATTATGCCGCTGATTTTCTGGATACTTATCGGTACAGGTTTTGACGATCCTTATAAATACATCCGTATCATGCTTTTGCTGATTGTTCTTCCATTGATTCTATCCAGGGTTATTCTTTATTTGAACTTGCAGGACAGGATTGCTCGGGTACGCGGCCCTTTAACCGATTGGGGATTTTTTATCGTTCTCTATTCGATGATCGGCGTCAACAGAGACTTGATTTTCAGCAGGCCAATTATGGTATTACCTATTGCCGGAGTTGTCTTCACGTCAACATTTATTTTAGGTTGGGCAATTCAAAAAACGTGTATGTTTTGCAGAATCGACAAAAAAAATACAGTCAGCCTTGTTCTTCAGGGCACGTTAAAAAATCAGGGTATAGCCGGTGGACTCGCCATAGAACTCTTTGCCAAAGAAGCCGCCCTGCCTTCCGCGATCTACAGCATTTTCATGATTCTTTACATTATGTGGCTGGACTGGAGGAAATAAAAATCTCAATCATGGATGGATTCTTAACCGTATTGTTCTTTAATCCAGGCCTGATAAGCACCGGTTTTGATGCTTTCCACCCATTTTTTCTGCTTTAAATACCACTCAACTGTTTTTAGCAAACCGGATTGGAAGGATTCCCGTGGTGTCCAGCCAAGTTCTTTGTTGAGTTTGGTAAAATCAATCGCGTAACGCCGGTCATGTCCCGGGCGATCTTTGACAAAGCTGATCAACAGGCGATACGGTTTTCCATTTCTCGCAGGTTTGATTTCATCGAGAATATCACAAATCATCTGGACGATAATAATATTTTCCATTTCAGCGTTACCGCCGATGTTGTAGGTTTCTCCTTCTCCGCCGGATTTCATGATTGTCCAGATTGCTTCGCAATGATCTTCGACATAAAGCCAGTCGCGGATATTTTTTCCGTCACCGTAAACGGGAAGGCATTTTTCTTCAAGAGCATTAAGAATGGTTAAGGGTATGAGTTTTTCAGGAAACTGATAAGGCCCGTAGTTATTGGAGCAATTAGAAATTGTTACAGGTAAGCCGAACGTTTTATAATAAGCGCGTACCAGGTGATCGGAAGCGGCTTTGGAAGCAGAATAAGGGCTGTTGGGACTATACGGGGTGTCTTCACGGAAGAGTCCCTCGGCACCGAGGCTGCCGTAAACTTCATCCGTACTGACATGGTGGAAAAGATTAAATGTATTGCCGCGGGCTTTCGCTGTTTCGAGAAGATTAAAAGTTCCGACGATATTCGTCTGAATAAAATCCCCGGGTGTTTTTATGGAACGGTCAACGTGCGATTCGGCAGCAAAATGGCATATTGCATCAATATCATATTTTGAAAATATCCTGTCAAGTTTTGCTGTATCGCATATGTTCACTTTTTGAAAAATATACCGCGAAGGGAAATCAGTAGCTATCTCAGCCAGATTCTCCGGATTGCCGGCATACGTCAAACAATCCACATTAATTATTCTGCCTGAAAAGTTTCGATTTTTAATCAAATAACGTATAAAATTGCTACCGATAAATCCGCAGCCACCTGTTACCAGTAAATTTTTAAATTTAATATCAGTCTTATCTTTTTTATCCATTTTTAAATGCTCCTTAACCATGTGGTTAAATACTAATCTTTAATTATGGCTACAGTCAACAAAAGCTTTTCTAACCATTTTTTATCATTATTACGGATTTGATCAGTATCTTTTTTACAATACTTCAATATCTGCCTGTTAGCATAAATGCCGCCCAATCATACGGCGGATAACCAAGTTTTATCATTTCATTCTGAGTAGCTCTTAATACATTGGCAATACTCCCATCCTTTTTCATATTTTTATAAAAAATATCCATAAAGTTTACCCTGGACTTATCTTCAACGCTCCAGATTGTGGCTAAGACAGAAGGGCTGCCGGCATATAAAAACGATGTATTGATAACTGCAATTTCGGTCCCTGTTGCTGAAAGTTCCGGAATAGCATGAAAGGCGCTCATCAGTATCGCGCGTCCCTTAAATTTTAATTTAAATATTTCACCGGCGGTAAGGCGACTATCATCTGATTGGGGGGAATTAAACATAAGTCCTGATTTCACAGGTGCACTTTTTTCGTAAATTCCCGGCACGGCAAAATGAACGACATCGTATTTGCCGATGTTTTCTTTCACTTTTTCTTTTGTCGCTTCATTGCCTTGAAAA
>DJVN01000273.1 GCA_002441205.1 Syntrophaceae bacterium UBA6255
CCTCTATCTTGGCGTCAACAAAGCCGACTCCCTTGAATGTGCATACATCGGTTCCCGGATGGGTCATTCTATAGGTGTCGATACCGTCTATTGACATGATAAATTCCCATTGCCCGTCTTGGGCGCTGGCAACGGCAACGGAAAAAACGAGCAGCATCCCGCATAAGACCATTAATAATCTGATAATTGATTTCATAGCAACTCTAAAAATGCAAAAATGATTAAGCCGGTTACAGCGAATAACTCTTCACGCGCTCGGCAACAAGGTTTTCAAAATCTTTAGGGCTTTTAAATGTGCCCAGTTCTTTGGCCAGCCTGTCCCTCAGTACCTTGTCCTCCCATAGCTTTTTCCGCAGAGACGCATTGTTAAGAATGCTTTCAGCAAGCCGCTTATTTTTGATAAATGATGACACCGCCGTTCTGGACGTTGTCGCTTTATCAAAAATTACTTTGGCAAGTTTGCTCTTCATTTCAAAAAGACCATAGATTAATTTCTTGTCTTTTTTTATTTCTTCAATCAGCCATGTTTCATTCATGAATTTTTTGATGGAAAAGAAGCTGTCTAAATTTTTGTTTGACAGGTAGGTCACTAAAACATCTACCTCCTCCTTCAATGGCCCGGTCATGCTGGTGTCCCCCACCACGTCAAACAGATCAACCATGCCCTGCCGAATACTGGTAAAGTCGGAACGTGTGGAATATATATTATCAACTATCCGTCTGGGTATTGTTCCTTCAAACAGCATGTTCAGCAACACGGGGTCGATGATATACTCACCGATACGGTTCTTCAATATGGCTGCTACATCTTTTTTATTGTCCAGCATGCGTTCAATCAAGTCATGCTCGGGCGAAACCATACCGGTATCGATATACTTTTTCTTTTGAACCATCTTACGCAGACCGGAGATCGTCATGGCCGGAAAATGTTTGATTTCTATTTCGTTGGCCAAAAAAACAGGAATATTGCCGCCGGGATTAGACCGGTACTGATAGGTAATCCGTGTCTTATCTCTGCCAAAATATTCAAAATAATATTGGCCTTCCATTTCAGTGATCCTGTATACACCCTTCTGTTCAGGATAGTTGAAACTGTTTGCCGATCTGAAAGTCAGGAGGGCCGAGCCGTTGTTGTAATTGTACTTGGTCTGGTTTTCAATGACCAAATCTCTATTCTGAAACGGTGGCGGTGTTCTTACAATAGCGTGAAAAACATAGGTGTTCCGGTCAATGGTCTTGAGGATGGTTGTTTTCTTGAACTTAGCCATCCATTCGGGATACGCTAGAATATCACGCATGACCTCGCCGACGACCTCTATCTTGGCGTCAACAAAACCCACTCCCTTGAATGTGCATACATCGGTTCCCGGATGGGTCATTCTATAGGTGTCGATGCCGTCTTTTGACATGATTAACTCCCACTGGCCGTCTTCCGCGGCAGCAATGGAAAATAGAAGCAGTAGTCCCAATATAACCACTATAAATCTGATCACTGACTTCATAAACACCTCCTCATATGTTTTTCAGTTTAATGTGTATATTTGGTAAAAATTAACGTCTGGATGGCAATATACATTTCAAACGGTCTTTCCGGGACCTTTTGCCTTCTTCTTCGGATTAAACATTTTGTTGAGCTGATTCATGGATTCCATAAACAAGGAAACATATTTGCCTTCCCCTTCCAAAATCAGCACGCCTTTGATTACAGCATTGTAAAGGGCCTTGCGCTTGCCTAGAATCATATCCATCATGACCTTGCCACCGGATTGATTGTCGTGCCAGATCAGGGAAAAATCGGTGGCCATTTGTTTGCGGCTTGAACGTAAATTTCCTCTGGAAAACTGAAAGTAGCGCGACGTGTTATCTTCTTTGGATCGCATGATAAACGCGTAGTCATTTTTAGCCAGTTGCGTGCGGAAATCTCTGCTGATCAATCCGGCCATTCTAAGAAGCCAGGCAAAACCATACATGAGTGTCACGAGCCGGATTCTGTAAAAAAAATTTTTAATGTCCATTGGTTCGTTAGAAAAGGAATTTACATCACTCGCCTACTATAAGGCACGGGACACATCTACAAAATGCTGATATTCATTTTCATTTAAAGAAAATTAAAAAATACAATCAGGGTGTAAACAGCGGCTGTGTTTTCATGGCAAAAGCCATATCGCCTTCTATTTTCATTCTGCCGGACATGAAAAGATTAACGGGCGAATCCTTCCCGCTGCTGATCAGGTTCGCATCCTCCATGGAGAGCCGCAAAACCACCCGGGGTTTATCGGTGCCATTAAATGTTGCTGTAATTTCGGAAGTGGTATCGTCAGAATGTTTTATTCGGAAAACGCTGGTTCCTTTTAAATCGCACAGCAAATCAAATTTTTTTCTGCTTAACTGTTTCTGGAGGCCTATCAACATGTCGATGTTCTTCATGTCCGCCATTTTAGACATGCTTTCAAGGGGGAAAGAAACGTAAACCTGAGGATTTTCAATTGCGCCTTCTTTTACTTCAAAATTAACTCCGTCCTTGATGGTATAACTGTATATGCCTCCGGAGATATCAAGGGTCAGTCTCAACTCGGTGCCTTTCAACTCCTCCTGCGCTCCCCGCATCTGAACATACTCCCTGGCCAGTTTGGGAATAAACTCGGTTAACAACTCTTTGACATTGACGCTGATAGTAAAAGTTTGTTCTGACAGAATCATATCCTTCCTTTTGCAAGTAATTTTTGTTTTTGGGCCGGTAAAACCGGCATTCTTTATTCTTTTGTATAAGTTGTACCATTACATAATAATGCCTTCGAAAAGATGTCAAGCCTTTTTATACATGTGTATAGGGTTTTTTAAAGTTGGAATTATTCCACATATGGACATTTTTGCACGTCTGATGATTTTTTAGTATTAAAAAATTTTGTTAGTTGCATAAAAAAATATAATTGACATAGTTTTGAGGCTATAATATTAATTTTTCATTCTAATCCACTCTTGCAAAGGGATAGTATTTCATTGTTGGAGGCGGCACAAGTGAATAATAATATCAATAAAGGTGTGCCGTTCCACATCAAAGGTTCCAAGGTTGAATATAAGCGGATGAGAGGAACGAAGTTCATCCTTGAAACGGTAATCCGACCAAGTGAGTTGAAGGATTCGGATTATGTGAACAAAGAAGCATTGTTTGAAAATATCAGACAGGTTGCTCGTAAAACGCTGCGCGAGGAAGTCGCTCATAACATCCCCAAATATTTCAGCGAAGCCGATTTAATATACATTTACAGCGATATGAACCATAAGGTTGTCGCCATGTCAGTAACCAGCTCTATGTTTGAAGAAGGGGATCTCGCTTCGATCATATGGCTCACGATGTGTCTGGATGAATACAGAAAAAAGGGTCTATTGAGAGCATTAATTCCCATGTTGGGTATTCATTATGCGAAAGAATACAATAAGGTCATGGGATACAAAGGAATAAAGCGTCTGATCCCGCTTTTTACAACAGGTTATATATTTGGCAGAGCCATCAATCCTATTATTTATCACGCTGTTTTTGTGTCTCCAATGAACATCTCTCCCCCCATAGACCCAAATGGGAATATCGATATCTCTAAAATATCGGACAAGGAAATACGCATTAGAAAAAATTATCTCAGAAAGTTGGGATATACAGGTGATAAAATAAACGAAAACTTATTTGTTTTCCAGAGTGTTCTTGAAAATGATGAGGAAAACAAAATTACGCATGCCAATATGCCCCTTTGTCCCGAGGTAAACGTGAATAAATTTTTCAAAGACAACCTCGGCCTCGATCAAGGCAACGCGCTTTTAATTCTCATATATTGTCGTCCGTTGCCGGCCATGTTTA
>DJVN01000239.1 GCA_002441205.1 Syntrophaceae bacterium UBA6255
GCATAGCCTTGGGCGTTTGCTTCGCGGAAACCGTTCGAAACCTGATGCTGGACGAGCCGTTTGCCCTCTTTTCAATAATGTCACTGTCTTTTTCCTTGTATTTCCCGGCATCCCATATTTCGCCGCGTGTCAGCAAATGCAGTTTCCTGCATGTCTCTTCGGTAACGGGCAATTTAGAACCCAACGTGTGAATCAGGTTGAGCGCCTCTCGGTATCCGCGCACTTCTTCCTCGGAACGGTCTTGCAGAAGTGATTTGCCGAAGATGACAGTCCCGATGCGTTTTTGCTCCACCTCGACCCCTTCAATGCGGTTGGAAGAAACGGCGCTTTCAATCAAGGCATGCTCTTTGAGCGAATTGAGCCGCTGGGGCGATTGCTTTGTATAGAGTTCCTGCCTGCCCTTGGATTCGCTGATCTCGGAAAGATACCAGGATGTCGTCGCAGGAATGGTTTCAAGACCTGCATTAAACTTCTTCAATGTCATCATAAGCGGATGTCACTCCTTATATCTGAAAGACTTCGGTTCCCTATACCCACAGTGCGACGGGTATTAGCGCAGGCGATGCTTGGGGATGATCATAGTTTAATATCTGCTGACACACCCGCCGGTACTTTTAATGGATCAAAATCTAATTTATAGTCGGAGAACGCGCGTGGCGGCTTATTGGAATTGTCACTGGGGACAAGCCGAACGAGATCAAACAATTCGTGGGCGTGTGCGTTACCCAATGCAGTGTCATGTTTGAAAATTATGAGCTTGCGCGTTGCCATCAATCCGCGTGCGGCTGAGCGATCATGTTCAAACATGTCCGTCAATGCCTTCCAGAAGATATCCAGATCATCTTGCGTAAATTTAGTCTGTGCAGCAAGATGTGGGGAAATAAAGCCGTGAGCTACATATACGCCATAGGGAATAGTGTGCTTGCGACCCATCTCGGTTTCCTTGTTCTTGGCATCTTCTTCACTTGTCACTGCAAGCCGAGTAATAGAATGCTCCAAGGTGACGATTGGATCAACAGACCTTGCAAAAGTTAGTTGAACGGGTCCACGCACCTGTCCAGCATTTGCGCCCGTAGATAAAACAGCGCCAAAAGTGCGAATGTCATAGAACAACTCACACATTTTCTGTCGCACGTTTGATATCTGTGCCCGCCTTTCTTGACTCTTATCTTTCTTTTTTTCTGCTTCTTTCGCCGCTTGTGGATCAAGACCAGCAGCTTTGTAGCCATTATCAATGTTTACATTGAGGATACCTTTTTCTTTGACAAAGATATCGAAGCCATCAGCAGATATTCCATTCTCCTTTGATTTCGTAAGTTGAATATAGTTGCGTACCTTGCGCTTAAGGCACACATCGGTAACCAATCCTCTGCCAGTCTCCGGATCTACGCGCGGCAGGTTTCCTGCATCCGGGTCTCCATTGGGATTGCCATCCTGAACATCAAAGATGAGAACGAAATCGTAGCGATTCTTGATCGGGTTATTCATATCTGTACTCCTTTCAATTAAGTTGTTTAATTTTATTTGTCTTTTTTGGTCCAAAGATCGTGAGTTTGATGATAATAACCAATGGCAAAGCGCCCTTGATCCTCCAACGTCAAATGCGGCGGAAAATCTTTAATGCAACACATGATCTCGCCGAGCATTTGTTTACGCGTAATAAACAAACCGGGCTTATCTTTTTCCAGCTTTGAAAGATGATGGTTGGATAGACGCATCAAATTAGCAAATACGGTAACAGGCGTGCTGGATGCTGCGCCAAAAAAACGGTCGCGGATGGTGGCATTGAGGCCGGGGTTTGCTTCGGTCTGAATCTTTTCCAGCACAGCGAAGAGCCTGCCAAGCCGATAGCCGATATTAGTGTTTTCTGGGTCGAGGCACATAGTCATCTCCTTTTCATTTTTTTTATTATTAAAACGCAAAGCGTGATTCAAACATGCTTTGATTAGCGCGGCGCGCTGATATGGTACATACTGCTCCGCGTGATTCCGTCGTACAGCCGCCTGAAGTAATGTGGCCGGATATGGCAAGCCTTGAAGAATTGACCGCATTACTTCGCCCGCAAGATTTGGCGGTATATTGTCATATTTACCTTGTGCAGCAATGGAACGAAGTAATCTGTCCATTGGTAAAGCTGAATCAATTTTGGCATTATGTGTAATGGAAAGATCGCTTATGTGCTGTTTGAACCTTGTCCCCATTTCTCTGACTGTAGCGACATGCCAAAAACGCACGGCAATACGGGCCGCATTCGGAGAAAGGCCAAGAACATAAAAGCGATTGCTTTCGTTGGGAACAATGTAGGTTCCATTCCAGATCGAAGCGTATAGTGCTCTGACTGCTTCTGTGTTGCGTGCGGGATCATCTTTGGGTGGTTCAGAAAAGAAGAAAAATGCGTCCTTTTCTAAGGATGACAATTTTTCCGACCAGAAGACGGTAGTGGCATCGCCAACACGGATTCTTTGTCCTTTTGACTTAAGAAGCGTATTTAATCCTGTTGTGTATGCAAATTCGGCAGATTTACCCACGGGTGCGTTAAGGCATTGTTCTTTACCATACGAATCGTAGCCTGAATTCTTTTGAAAGGCTACAAAACTCTTTGTATCCTTATCAATGGGCGTGCGACCGTGTATTCTGGCAATTTCTCCATAATCACCGGTTATCAAACAATTCGCCAATATTTTGTCAGTGCTTTGTTTGTCCTCATTCTTTTTTGTGCTCTTGTCCTGCAAGACTGTCGCACGGACATGTTCTTGAATAACTTTGCGACATGGTATTGGTTCGGTATCTTCGACCAAACCAAAAGTCATATTGCATGATTGCACTCTCAAGCATTCAGTCCACACGGCATGTTTTTTAACGCTTGCTATACCGTCCTTCTCATAGAATAACCTTATTGCTTTAACACCTTCATCTTGTTGTAAATTATCGGGTAAAGCTTTAAGTGACTTTAACCATGTATCATGTTGTTTAATTGATTTTGGATCAGATTCTGGGACACCAAACAAATACCCAATATGATCCCATAGAAGAAAGGTCGTTTGATAGCTCTTTCCACCACTGCGTGTTTTTGACCGTGGTATCACGAATTGCTGTCGCGTCCCAGACGCTTCTTTTGTAGACTTTAAATTGACAAATTCACCGTCAGGATTTATCACCACAATAAAAGGGATTTCTTTTTTTTCAAAACCTTCCGGTGCTATATCACTCTCTGGATCGGCAGCTTTTCGATCATAATATTCCTTAAGTGCTTGCAAAATCATCTTCGCACCTCCTCACTGTCCGGCAGTGGAACAATGATTACGCCGTTGTCAATTCTGGCCCGGAAGAACATCGGTTTAATATCTTTTGGATCGGAGTAATCAAGGTCATAGAGCATCCAGCCAAGATCACGTGTTTCAGCAATCGTGGTTATGGGTTCTTTTGCTGGATCGACCAGACAAACTTTAGCGGCAAATTCCCGACAGCCAAGATAGGGGTGATGGAAATGCTGCCCCTTTCTGGCACGCCGTTCAAACATGGCGGCATACTTGGCTTCGGTTTCATCCTTACGAATGTCTGGTATTTTTAGATCATTTCTTTCTTCTTCATCAATCAACCACTCCGGCACTGGATTGAACACACTGCTTCGCTTTTCCGGCGAAATAAATACAAACTCAGCATAAAGACGATACTTCACGTCACGCAAGAGAAGACCGGCTCGTTGCTGGCGGTCAACTTCAATAAATATTCCATTCGATTTCGGTGAAGCGACCTTGCCAACCTCATTGCGGCGCACTGAAATCCATCTTATCGGCGCAAGCAGTTCAATTTTCTTCACTTGCCAATAGATGGCCGGTTTCCAGAGAATGGCGTCGAAAACGGCGCGGGCTGCGGATGGTGTTATTACATCATAACTTACGCGTTCGACTTTCATTTCCGGTCGGGTGAAGCAAGCATAATCGCCGCTTACTTCAAGACAAAATCCTTTCATTTTTATCCTCCTTTCATGTTGGATTAAATGCACAAATCTTTCGGATTATAAGCATCGCTGTATATATCCAGACCGATTTGGGTATTATAAAGATTTGTATCAGCCTGGACAAAAATACCGTCTTGAATTTCTTCAATACGTTTTTCAAGTAACAAACGGTTTGCAACATCAGGTTTTAT
>DJVN01000049.1 GCA_002441205.1 Syntrophaceae bacterium UBA6255
TGGCCGGGTCGGATACTTTTGCCACGTCGCTGGTTCTGAAAGAGACAATCAAAAAGAAATGTCCGAAATTTGATATGATTCTTTGCGGCGCCTATACGGCAGATAGCGAAACCGCCCAGGTCGGCCCTCAACTTGCGGAAGAGCTGGATTTGCCCGCGGCAGCCTACGTTGAAAAATTGGAAATTGAAGGCAAAACCTTACGCGTCCGCCGGCTGGTGGATAATTTCCGTGAAACGCTGGAGATGGAATTTCCGGCACTGGTCACGGTTTCCATGGAAAATTACAAACCACGGTACACCGGACTTGCCGGTTTGAAAAATGCTTTTGATCAAAATGATGTTACAGTTCTGGATTCCCAAGCGCTAGATCTGAGCGCTTCATCCATCAAAGCCAAGGGTTCGCGTACCAAAGTTCGCAAGGTCTTCTTAAGAAAAGCACAGAAAGGAAACGTGCTTTTGCAGGGAACAGCGTCTGCGGTCGCCACGGAATTTTTAGACAAGTATCAGAGAAAAATCGGCACGGTGATAGGCAAATCCGTTGAGGGACAAAAACTCGATGACGAAAAGTAGAAAAAAGAGCATCTGGGTATTCGGCGATTACCGCAATTATTATCAAAACCGGGTAACCCTGCAATTAATTGCCCGGGCGGTAGGCTTGGCCAAAACCATTAACGCGGAAGTGTGCGCGTTGATTTTCGGCCATGAAATTGACGAATGGATTATGGAATATACGGCTCACGGCGCCGACAGGATTCTGGCGATTGATGATCCCGCCCTGAAAAGCTACAGCACGGAAAAATATCTGGCAATTATTGAAAGATTGGTGAAGGAAAGAGACCCCGAAATTATTCTGATCGGCGCGACGGATTTCGGACGCGAATTCGCACCGCGCCTGGCCAAACGTCTCAAAACAGGTTTGTCCGCAGATTGCGTGGGGCTGGATATCACCGAAGACGGATTGTTGTTACAGATTGCGCCTTCTTTTGGCGGTAATATGCTGGCGGAAATCGTTACGGAATTCCATCGTCCCCAAATGGCGACGGTGCGACCGGGGACATTCAAGGAAATCCCGCATGACTATGAAAGAAAGGCAATTGTCGAACGCCTGCCCCTGATGAAGGGATTACCCAAACCGCGCGTTCGTCTTATCGAGTATGAACGGTCCGTGGAAAAGGAACATACCATTGAAAACGCGTCCGTTATTGTTTGCGGCGGCCGCGGCATGGGCAACAAGGAAAAATTCAAAAAATTGCAGGAACTTGCCAAACTCCTGGGCGGCGATATCGGCGCCACCCGGCCGGTAGTTTATGCCGGATGGGCTGATCATGATTCTCTTGTCGGCCAAGCGGGTAAGCATATCAAACCGAAAATCCTTTTTTCATTCGGTATCAGTGGCGCGATTCAGCACACGGCAGGTTTGGGCGAAGCAGATTTCATTATAGCAATTAATAAAAATCCACAGGCGACGATGCTTAAAATGGCCGATGTCGCGATTATCGGCGATGCCAGTGACATTCTCAATAATTTAATCAGAGAACTCAAGAAGCGTATCAGAGAATAACCCAGAGCTGTTGACCGGAAGCGCATTCCCGTAAGGGGAGCGCAATAAAATAATGGTAATATTCATTATGGCTTGCGCGCCTTGTATCTGAACATTCCGTATCAAGTACGGGACAAGCNNCGCGTTCAGGGGAACGCGCCCTACAGAGGCTTTCTCCATGCCGCATCGATATCCTCTTTGTTTTAGAACCGGTATAATTGAATAAACAAAAAAGCCGGCGTTGATCTCCGGCTTTTTGTTTCTTTGTTAATTCAGAACTACAAAGGATTAATATTTTTAAAACTGAATAATTTGAGAAACAAGGATTGAACAAAGATTATTTTTTATTCCACCGCTGATTTTTTGAAGTAACGCAATCCGACGAAAATCAGCATGGTGGCAAATATCAAGCGCAGGGTATTATCCGGGATTATGCTGGCAAAATTCCCTCCTAAGAAGGTGCCGAAAACAATTCCGGGGATCAGACCCCAAAGGATTCCTTTTTCAATATTGCCCAGTTTCCAGTGGGTGAAGGCTCCGATAGCTCCCGCGGGAACCATGACTAAAAGCGATGTGCCCTGCGCCATATGCTGAGTGAATCCAGCAAGAATAACCATGACGGGAATCATTATTGTGCCGCCGCCGACTCCCATAAGCCCTGAAAGAAATCCGGTGATTGCTCCTGTCATCAAAAAGATAATTATTTTTCCATAACCGGGAGCCGTGCTGATAAAACCGGGCAGATACGGTTTTAAAAACAAAAGAACCGCACAGAAAATTAAAAATGCTCCGAAATATATTTTTAGTTTCTTTCCTGTAAGAGCATTGCAGTAACGCGCGCCCAGCGGCGCGGTAATGACAGCCGTTACGGCGATAAGAGCGGCTGCGGTAAAATCAACGGAACCGTTTGCGGCGTAGGTGATTGCGCCGCCGATTCCCGTAAAAACAAGCGCCACCAGAGAGGTGCCGTGAGCCTTGTGCTGGGTCAACTTCAATATCGCGACCATCAGCGGAATCATGATTAATCCGCCGCCGATACCGAGAATTCCGCCGAAGGTCCCTGCGGTCAGTCCAATGAGTAAACTAGTGATTATAGTTGTTGTCAGTGGTGCCACCTCCAGCAGGACCCGAAGGAGTCCTATGTTTATGAAAGCGCCCTCCCGTGGGATTGTGCATTTTCCCTCTGGCCAGCGATGCGAAAATTCCCCCGCAGCAAATAATGCTCAGAATAAAAAATATCAGTTGGCTGCTTTCCAGAAAAAGATGTTGCGTGGCAACTGAAATAGGTTTGCTTCCCAGGATGACAGCAAACACCAGCATGGTGATGCCCATGCTGATCATCTGCCCCATGAGCCGCATCGTGGCGAGCGTTGCCGAGGCGACGCCGTAATATCGTTTTTCGACGGCGCTCATGGTCGCGTTGACATTGGGTGTGGAAAAGAAGGCAAACCCGACGCCGAGCAAAACAAGACAAAATAAAACATAATTAATGCTTGTGCCGCCGTTGAGAAAAATCAGTTGTACAAGTCCGGTCACGGTGATGCCCATGCCGATGGAAGCGATAATCTGCGGTTCAAAACGGTCGGAAAGTCTTCCGGCAAACGGAGAAATAAGCGCCTGCACGGCCGGCGCGGCAATGAGCGTTAATCCCGCCTGAAACGGCGTCAGCAGTTTAATGTTTTGCAAATAAAGACTGAGTAAAAAGGTAACGACAAAAGTGGCGCTGTAGTTAATCAAAGCGGCCAGATTGGAGAAAGCAAAAACCTTGTTATCCAGGAACAAACGAAGGTGGAGCAGGGGAAAGGGATGTTTTAACTGTTGAAAGACAAAACAAATCAGGCAAAGCACGCCGCCGCCGATAAGCAGGCCCGCGTTCCATCCGGGCAAAAGAGAAAATCCGTACATGATGGCGAAGAGTGCGATAGCGTAAAGCACGGAACCGGCGAAATCAAAAGGTTCCTTTTTCCTTTCGGATGCGTCTTTTTCCACCAACGCCGCGGTGATGAATATAATCATCACGCCGAGCAACGCCGTAAAAAGAAAAATGTATCTCCATCCCAGATACTGCGTGACCCATCCGCCGATAAACGGGCCGATGGTCAAGCCGACATAAACGGCGGTTATATTGATTCCCAGGAATCTGCCCCTTTCTCCGGCAGGGTAAGCTGAAATCAGCATTGCCGTTCCGGTGCTGAAAATCATTGCCCCGCCGATTCCCTGGATGGCGCGGGCGGCAATTAAGAAGGCTTGTGTTGGTGTCCATGTGCAAAGCAGGGAAGACACGGTGAAGATTGCCGCGCCATAGAGAAAAACAATGCGACGGCCGTGGATGTCGGCAAGTCTTCCCATGGGGATCAGTGTTATTGCCGCGGCTAAAATAAAAGAAGACGCCACCCAGCTTAAGCTAAGGGCATTCATGGATAATTCTTTGGCGATGGCGGGCAGGGCGACATTGATGGCCGAGCCCATAAAGGGCGTGAGAAAAGAGCTGAGAGTTGTAACGAGAAGGACGTATAATTGTTTGTTATTGGAGGCTATTGTCATTGAAGGATTAAACGTCTAATCATTTGAAGGAAAATGTTTTTTAAAAAGTACAGGGAAGTGATTCTTACCGCAAGCCATCATTAGTGTAATAGGCATCACTTTTCTAGCCTGACTAAGCATTTTCCCGGTTAAATCACGGATATCCCACTGCGCATGCTGATCTGCGCGTAGACGCGCCAGATGATACATTTCGCGGGCGTTGAGTTTCATCAAGACCCGTTTGCGGTGGGCGTTGGTCAAAACGTAAGCGGCGGCCTGAGGTAATTTTTTTCTGATTTGTTCATAAGCGTTTTGCGTAAGTTGAATGATTTCCATGAAATGCTTCTGCTCTCCGATGGCTTTAATGGAAGGCGGCAGCGTTAATCCTAATTGAGGACTGTATTGTTGAGCAATGATCGTGGACATACGGTGTCTTTTAAGTTGAGCAAAGCAACTGGAGCTTAAGACAAGCTCAAATTGAAGATCGACATTTTCCATCTCCCGTAAAACAGCATCATGTGATTGTAAATTTCCAAAAGCCGTTTTGAAAAGAGTTCTTTTTGTTCGCGGATCCAGCTTGCCGGCTGTCGTCAAGCACTTAGAATAACTGATGTCCGATGATGAAAACAGCAAAGCAGCGGTAATTTTGTTATCAGCAGCGGCAGAATATGAGGTAAGTTTTACGGTGACAAGTTTTTTGATGCAGGTCGGTTCTTTCAGTAAATCGTCGGCCAGCCGTCGCAGATTTTGTCTGGTTAACTTGTCGTAATCTGTGGCTTTTGTATAGCGAATCAGAGATGGCGCAATTTCCTTGGTCGCCGCGAACAATTTTTCGCTGTAATCGTTTGCTTCAGCAAGAGGCAGTGCGGCAAGACGTCTGAGCATCAATTCCAGATTACGGGCGTTAATGGTCATACCCAATTGGGTTTGTGTGGCCATGGATATGACGTAGCGTGCGTCTTCCTTGGCCCATCCTTCCAGCATGGATTTATTGGCCGGGTCTACCGCCAGAGATTTATGTTTCTCAAAAATATAAGGTCGTAGCTTTTCGTAAAGCTCGTGATAATAGTCATTTTGTGCGTCAATTGTTGAGGTAAATAAGTCAGTCAGATTTGCCTGCCTGATCTCTTCGGGGATAACAAAATCTTTGTTGAAAAGAACGTAGCGCTGTGATTTTTCGGTAAATGAACACAAACGAAACTTTTCAATTTCTTCAACCAGAAAACGGGATACGCCGATGACGTCAATATTGAAAACGGCATGTTCCGCAACGGAGCTGTGGCCCATTTCAAAAACGATATTGCGGTTGGATTGGCGTGCCTTGTCCACTTCTTCGCGAGCGATTTCGCGCAGTTCATTTACGGGCTTGGGACTGCGGCTGATGCGTGCATAGGCCGCGGAAATTGTTTCAGGTGTTAAATCCTTTTGAAATCCACTTTTTTCTTTAAGGGTATGGATAATATCGTAATCCAAATTATAGCCGGCAAGAAGGATTTTCATGGCTTAAAGACTCACCAGTTCAACACGGCTAAACGTGCGCCCCAAAAAGCGTTCACCGATGGTTTGAAAGCGATATGGTAAATCACTAACATAGAAAATATACTCCGGCAGTGATTCGTCTTTGTTTGATATGTTTTGTTTATGAATCAAATCAGTTGCAATGTCAGCCATGGCTTCCGCAGAATCAATCAACCTGACATCTTTTCCCATGATATCCTGAAGCAATGGTTTTAACAATGGATAATGTGTACAGCCTAGCACCAGCGTATCAATATGTTCGGCAATGACGGATTTTAAATATTCCTGGGCGATCAGTTTTGTTGCCGGATGATCAAACCATCCTTCTTCCACTAAGGGCACAAAGAGAGGACAGGCTTGAGAAAAAACCTTAGTCTCTTTATCAAGCAGATGAATGGCACGGGCATATGCGTTGCTGTTGATTGTAGCCGGTGTCCCTATGACCCCGATAGATTTACTTTTTGTTGTTTGTATGGCAAGACGGGCACTGGCATCAATAACTTCCAGCACGGGAATTTGTTCGACAATTTTTTCGTAAGCCACTGCCGCCACGGTAACGTGAGAACAATCAATGATGGTCTGATGGGCGACGGCTGCCATGGTATTGCAAGCGACAATCAGCAATTTTACGTCTTTCTTAATGAGAAAATCTGTAATTTGTGCGGCGTAACGATTAATCGTATCCACTGATTTTATACCATAAGGCACACGCGCAGTGTCACCAAAATAAACGATGTTTTCAAAAGGCAGACGTTCCATGAGCGAACGCACGACTGTCAGACCTCCAATACCGGAATCGAATACGCCTATGGGACGATTTGTTTTACTGTTCATATTTATTCTTTTTGTTTTTAATTTTAAAAAATAAATTGTTTCACGCGTTAAAGTGAGGAAAGTATTTATCATAACTCATAAAAATATAGCAAGATTTCTTGTGAGTTTTTTTGAAAGAGTTAAAATAATCAAAATAAAAAGAAGTTTATCCTCGGATCAACCAAATTTATTAAAATGGATGTAATGCGGTGGCAGGATATTTATAAAACAAGTAAAATTGTCAGGATTGTAGTTGGTGCCTGGGGCGGGAATTGAACCCGCACAGCCTCAAGGACCGAGGGATTTTAAGTCCCTTGCGTCTACCAGTTCCGCCACCCAGGCATAGGAAATACGAATGCGAAAAGCGACTAGGCTTATATTATTTTTGAAATTTACTGTCAAGGAATTGATGCAATCAGTAAACGGTATTAAAAAAAATAGAATTAGATGGAAATGAAGTCCGCTGAAAAAAGGTTAAAAACGTTTTCTATGGGGGGGTGCTAATGCGGGTATCAAGTAATTCCTATCAGACAAAAATATAATATAAATGCAAACGCTTATGAAGCTTATAATATTTTATTGACAAAAAATGGCTAGAAGTTATATTAAACGTCATAAGCCAATAAAATTATACAATTTAGCGGAATAAATAATTTACTAATGATAACGGAGGTTTAATAGATAAAAATGAAAAATAAAAACAGAAAAACATTCTTTATGTTCTTAATGGCGTTTTTAATCGCCTTTTTCATTGTATCTTTTGTGGAAGTTCTAAGATCGTCACTTTCATCTTCGGGAGCACCGGAAATCCCTGCTGCTTCAGCGCTTGAGAGCATTACTCCGGGTTCTTTTTCTGACTTGGCTGAAAGAGTTAAGCCGGCGGTCGTTAATATAAGTACGACAAAAATATATAAAGGGCGAAGTTTGGGTAATCCTTTTGGACGATCTCCTTTTCACAATTACTTTGGAGATGAATTCTTCAACAGATTTTTTGGTGATATTCCTCAGCATGATCTGAAACAGCGTAGCCTGGGGTCTGGTTTTGTTATCAGTAATGATGGATATATTTTCACCAACAATCATGTTGTTGAAAATACTGAAAAAATTCTTGTAAAAATATCTGATGGCAAAGAATATGAAGCAAAAATTATCGGTACGGATGCCAAAACGGATCTTGCTTTAATAAAAATCAAACCTGATAATGGTTTGCCAACGGTAGAAATTGGAGATTCTGATAATGTAAAAGTCGGAGAATGGGTAATTGCTATAGGCAATCCATTTGGCCTGGAACAAACGGTAACGGCTGGCATTGTTAGTGCCAAGGGACGTGTTATTGGTGCGGGCGCTTACGACAATTTTATTCAAACGGACGCTTCCATTAATCCCGGCAATAGCGGAGGGCCTTTGTTTAATATGTCTGGAAAAGTTATTGGCATCAATACGGCAATTGTGGCCCAGGGCCAAGGTATTGGTTTTGCGATACCCATTAATATGGCCAAGAGCATTTTGGATGATTTAAAAACTAAAGGCAAGGTTACGCGTGGATGGCTGGGCGTATCAATACAGAATATCTCTGATGAAATAGCAAAAAGCATGAATTATAAAAACAAGAGCGGTGTTTTAGTTACCGATGTATTTAAAGGAGATCCGGCAGACAAGGCAGGTATAAAAGTTGGTGATATTATTACAGAAATTAACGGCAAGGTTGTAAAAGATACCCATGAATTATTGCTAATAACAGCCGCTTTACGTGTAGGAGAAAAGGCTAACATAAAAGTCGTGCGTGACAGTAAAGAAATTTTCTTTCAAATTGTAGTAGCGGAACGTAAAGATAAGCCTGAAATAGCTTTGGCTCAAAAGTCTGGCGGATATTTTGGTCTCCAAGTTCAAGAAATAACGAAAGACCTTGCTAAACAACTTGGAATTTCTCAAAACGGCGGTGTAATAGTTACTGAAGTGGAAGAGGGGAGTCCGGCTGATAATGTTGGAATTCAATCCAATGATATCATTATTCAGGTAAATAAAGTTAAAATCCTTTCCTTAAAACAATACTCGGCAGAAATGGCAAAGGCTGCAGAAAAGAAAAACGTGATTCTTTTGGTCAAACGGGGTAATGTTAATTTCTTTGTCGGTCTGAACATGGATTAGATTCTCCATTCAATTAAATCATAAAGGCAGGTTAGAGAACCTGCCTTTATGATTCTTCCTAAATGTTTCACGTGAAACATTTCCGCTTTTTTGAAGACAAACTGAAAAAGTTTTTACGGATTCATACTTTTAACCATTGAGAGTACTGATACATTTTGGCTAATGACTTAACTGCTTTTTCGGGGGTAATAAAGTTCACTCCTTTATACTTACCGCCATTAACCTCGGTAACGGTTCGCGTTTCATCATCATTTAGTAAATAAACTCCTATAATAGGCTTATTATATTTTTCCATTAATTTTACTGTTTGTTCGATAGTTTGCTTTTCAAAACCTTCGGCATATCGTAACGCATTTTCTACAAATTTAGAATCGTATTTCTTATCTACTATAGCAGTGGATTCCATAATGGCTTTAATCATTATCTTTCTGCCAATTATGCCCATATGAATTATCGCGTCACATTCAGGCCACTGGATCAGCTCTTCCAGAATTTTCATATATGTTTCAGGATTCATTTCGCCTACAATATCTATTGGATTGGCATGACTCCAGAACGGTGGCAACAATTTATTAATTTTGGAAATTACTTCTTCAGATAGCTTGGGAACAATTAAGCCGTTTTCCTCGCATAAATCAGATGCAACAACACCCCATCCTCCTCCCAAAGTTAAAAGAGCAACTTTATTCCCTTTAGGTAGGGGCAATGAAGAAAATGCCGCTGATAGATCCAGTAAGTCCATCGGGCTTTCGGCCTGAACGATTCCTGCTTGCCGGCAGGCGGCCATGAATACTTTTATATCTGAAGCCATTGCTCCTGTGTGACTTGCCGCAGCGCTTGAACCTGCTTCTGTACGGCCCCCCTTTAAGACAATAACCGGTTTATGTTGACCGACTCTTTTTGCTGACTCAAAAAATCTTCGGCCATTTTTCACGCTTTCAACATATAAAACAACCGTTTTAGTTTTATCATCAACTTCAAATCCTTCCATATAATCTTCAATAGTAATCATGGCTTCATTGCCGGAGCCGCAAAAAGCTCTTATTCCGATATCTTCCTTGGCAGCAAAAGCCAAAATTTGTGTTCCCAAATTACCGGATTGCGCAAGCAAAACTGTCCCACCGGAAGGCGGTCGAACGTGAGAACCGACACAATAAAATGATATGTAAGGGTTGCATATACCCATTGTATTAGGACCAATAATTAATATTCCAGCATTACGAGCTTTCTTCACCAGTTCTTTTTCTAGAATTTTTCCTTCTTCACCTACTTCACCAAATCCGGAAGATATTAACAAAACATTTTTTATCTTTTTTTGATCAAATTCCGGTATTAAAGATAAAACCTTATTTGCAGGGACTGTAACAACCGCAAGATCCACGGGATTAGGAATTTCTGTCACGGTTTTAAAAACTTTTCTNNTCCTGCAATAACACCAGAAAACATCAAATGTCCCCATTTTCTGAAGTTTGCTGAAGCACCGACGAAAGCAATGGACCTTGGATAGAATAATTTCCAAACATGTTTTAAATCCACCTGTGTCGGATATGTCTTGTTGTCATCTTTTTTTCCTAAAACAATTAAAGCGTCAACGGCGGTAATTTTTCCATCGGAAGAAACCAATAATGGATTAATATCTACTTCCTTAATTTCCGGTATTTCCATGCCTATTCGTGACAATCCGACCAGTGTTTTAACAAGAGAATTCTTATCCGGCGCACTTTCTCCTCGAAAAGCTCCCAATAATTTCTGCGCACGCAACTCATCAATCATTTTTCGCGCTTCATTTTCATCCAATGGTGCCAGACGAAAAACGACATCACCAATTGCTTCTGTAAATATACCACCTAAACCGAACATCACTGTCGGACCAAAATGCTCATCTTGGAAAAGACCGGCAACAAATTCTCTTTTCCCTTGCAGCATTGGCTGCACTAAAAAACCTTCCAGATCATTGCCGGCCACTTCTCTGATATGCACGGCGGCTGCTCTGACTTCTTTCTTCTGCTTCAGGTTAAGTTTTACCAGACCTTTTTCGGTTTTATGCGTCAGTTTTGCGCCCAAGCCTTTTACAACAACCGGATAACCGATTTTATCGGCTGATGTCTCAGCCTCTGCAATTGTTTTTACGACTTTTTCCTGGACAACCGGTATTCCGTATTTCTTTAATAATTGCTTAGCTTCAGCTTCTGTCAAAGTATTTCTCTTTTGCGTCTTAGCTTTTTCAATGATATCTATTTTTGCCATTATCCATCTCCATTTGACTGTAAATAATATATATTTAATATTGTATCTTATAATATCAAGTATTTAATTTTGTACAACTTTCCAGAAAAAATCAAAAAAATGATTAATCGTATCGGCAAGTTTCCATTTCATACCATGAACATACCAGTTTTGTATATGCCTTACGCTTATCATCATGTAAAGATCAACGAAATAATGGTTTTCCATATCTGAAATAACAGCCCCTTTCCTTTTTGCTTTTTCCACTATTTCGTTAAGAATATCTATTTCCGTTTCTCTTTTATACGATTTGTTGGCCATGAAACTTTTAAGCGGTACTGTTATAAAAGCCGTAATTGCCAAATCAGGATTTTTGTCGAAGAAATTCATCGTCACCCAGAAAAGTTTTCTAAACATTTCACGTACATCTTCAGTGCCCTCAAGATGCAACCTCATTAATGAAGCCAGATCAAGCAATTTTTCGTTAATAATTGAAAAAAGAAGGTCTTCCTTGGAAGAAAAATATTTATAAATTGTTCCGGTGCTGATCCCGCTTTCTCTGGAGATGTCGCGAATATTTACGGCGTGGAAATCCTTACCGGCAAATTGCCTCAATACTACAGGATACAGACGATCCTTTAACTTTTGCGGCATTTTTTGTGTTACTGTCGTCATACTACCTTGATGTATATAGTATTTTTATAGAAAGAAATATGAAACATTGTTTCAAATGTCAAGCTATAATTGAAACAATGTTTCATTCAATAAAAATGTTTAATTATATCAATAATTAATGATTAATGACATTATAAGATGACCATCTTTGATTAAATATATTTCTTGACGAACTCATTTCACGCTAATAAATTTACAAAAAAATATTCCTTATCCGAAAGACAATATGGCAGAAGACAACATTAAACAAATATTGATAAATGATCACTTGGTGGGTATCATTGGTTTCTGCGATGCTATCAAAAAAAAATCTGGAAAGTGAAACTGAAGAAAATATAAAAAACAAACTACTCCATGATATTTCCGCTGATAACTATGTTCCTTCTTCTGCACATGATGCATACGCTAACGCACTATTAAGAGAATTCAAGATTGCGAACGGTTTGCCTGTTGCTGAAGAACCTGTTCAAGGGCTGAACATCGAAGTTGTGGGTAGGGGCTGTGCACGCTGTGATCAATTGGAAAGAGATGTAAGCGACTTATTGCCGGAGATGAACATTACCGCAGGCCTCAGACACGTTTCTGATGTCAAGGAAGTATCACGTTACAAACTTTTAGGAGCGCCAGCCCTGGTGATAAACGATAAAGTTGTCTCGGTAGATGACGTTCCTCCGAAAAGCAAAATACGTCAATGGATTATCGAGGCTTATAGCGCTGAATAAACATTTTTTATTTCAAACCTATTATTGATAATGTGACACAAGTGACTTGATTGTATGTGTTTCACTAAAAATCTTCCTTTTATCTACCCTTTGTCAAATTTGATAAAAACAGAACATTTCACTCTGAAATAATTACAATAATTAAAAAAAGTTAAAATCTCTTGTCTAGTGATTATTTAAAAAT
>DJVN01000303.1 GCA_002441205.1 Syntrophaceae bacterium UBA6255
TCATGAAACAGAAAAAAAAGACGACTGGAAAAGAAAATACGGCCATTTCATATTCTCCCAATGGCGAAGCATTTCCCCTGCCTGCGACCAGTGATTATCTGAAGGAATTTCAGCGGATCAGGAAAATTGTCGAAAAGTGCCGCGAAGAGAAAAAAGAAATTGTTGTGGTGATGGGTGTGGGATTTGTCGGCGCGGTCATGGCCGGAGTGGTTGCCGATTCGGTGGACAAGAAAACCAGGAAACCCAACAAGTTTGTCATCGGCATGCAGAGGCCTTCCACCCGTTCGTACTGGAAGATACCCTATCTCAACCGCGGTGTGGCGCCGGTCGAAGCGGAAGATCCGGAAGTGGCGCCTCTCATTGACCGTTGCGTTAACCAGAAAAAGACACTCATTGCCAGTTACAATTATGACGTTTTAACGCTTGCCGATTGTGTTGTTGTCGATGTTCAGTGCGATTATTTCAAAGAAACCATGGGCAACTGCCGCAAAGGTCACGCGGAAATCAAAGCCCTGGAAGAAAGCCTGAAAATTATCGGCGAAAAAATTGATCCCCAATGCTTGGTGCTGATTGAAACAACCGTTCCTCCGGGCACAACGGAGTACGTGGCCTATCCCATCATCAAAAAAGCGTTTGAAAAAAGAGGCATCAAGAAGGAACCTTTGATCGCGCATTCCTATGAGCGCGTCATGCCGGGCAAGGAGTATGTCGCTTCCATTCGTGATTTCTGGAGGGTTTGCAGCGGCATCAATGAAACAGCCCGTAAACGGGTTGTCAAATTTCTTTCGGAAGTTCTTAATGTCGAAAAGTATCCGCTCACAGTGCTGGATCGTCCCGTCGAAAGCGAAACCTGCAAGATTGTGGAAAATTCCTACCGGGCAACTATCTTGGCTTTTCTTGACGAATGGAGTCTTTTTGCCGAGAGAAATGGTGTTGATCTCATCAAGGTTATCAAGGCCATCAAGGTGCGTCCCACGCATTCCAACATGATTTTTCCCGGTCCGGGAATCGGCGGTTACTGTCTGCCCAAGGATGGAGGTTTGGGCGTATGGTCATACAACAAACTCATGGGCTTTGAAGATGATATCTTCAAAATTACGCCTTTGGCCATTGACATCAACGATACACGCGCCCTGCACGCATCAGAACTGGTGCGTGACGCCCTGAGGAACATGGGCAGGATTATTGCCGCTTCGAAAATCGCCGTTTTGGGCGCTTCTTATCGGGAAGACGTGGGCGATACCCGCTACAGCGGCTCCGAAGCCATGGTGCGAAAATTAACGGAGATGGGGGCGGAAATCAGCATTCATGATCCCTATGTGAAGCACTGGTGGGAGTTGGAGAAGCAGGATTCCTATCCCGCGCCGGGACACTCCTGGGCACGTTTTTTCAGAAATCAGGAAAAACTGGCCGATATACGAATTCAGAAAGATCTTGATGGAGCGCTCAAGGGCGCCGACGCGGTGGTGCTGGCCGTTCGCCATCAGGCTTACCTGAAACTTGCGCCGGAAAAAATCGTCAAACTGACCGGTCGTCCCGTGGCAATCATCGACTGCTTCGGTATTCTGGATGACGAAAAAATTAAACGCTTCTTTGAACTGGGCTGCGAAGTCAAGGGCCTGGGCCGGGGGCATGTCAAACGCATTAAAGACTCGATTAAAAATAAGAAGAAGTCGCGATAAGAAAATCAAGGAAGGGCATATTATGAAGGGAATCAAAAAAGGAATTGTATTGGCTGGTGGTTCCGGCAGCAGGTTATATCCCTTAACCCAGGTGGCCGGCAAACAATTACAGCCTGTTTATGATAAGCCGATGGTTTACTATCCCCTGTCAACCCTCATGGTGGCGGGAATTCAGGACATCCTTGTTATTTCCACCCCGCAGGATACGCCACGGTTCAAAGCTTTGCTGGGCGACGGCAGCCGCTGGGGAATACGGCTAAGCTATAAAGTACAGCCCGAACCCAAGGGCATTGCCCAGGCCTTTCTGGTCGGCGAAGAATTTATCGACGGCGATTCCGTGTGCCTGATTCTGGGAGACAACATCTTTTACGGAAACATGGGACTTAACAAAATTGTATCGGAATTTCAGAAAGGCGCGCTCATCTTCGGTTATAATGTCAATGATCCGGAACGATATGGTGTTGTGGAATTCGATAAAACNNCCATGAAGCCTTCCGCCCGTGGCGAGCTGGAAATAACAGATGTCAACATGACGTATTTGAATCGTGGCGAGCTTCATGTTGTCCCGCTGGGACGGGGCGTCGCCTGGCTCGATACCGGAACGCACACCAGTCTTTTGGAGGCCAGCCATTTTATCGGGACACTGGAGGCTCGTCAGGGATTGAAGATCGCCTGTCTGGAAGAAATCGCATACCGCATGGGCTTTGTGAATAAAAATAAAATGAAACGAGTAATTAAAGAAACGCCGAAGTCGCCTTACCGGGATTATCTGGAAAAAATTCTTAAAGAAAAATCGTATCAGAGACTAAAGGATATTTGATTATGCCGTTTAAATTCACGAGTCTTGAAATTCCCGATATTATTCTGGTGGAACCGAAAATCTTTACGGACGACAGAGGCTGTTTCATGGAATCCTTCAAGGCTTCGGATTTTCAAAAAGCAGACCTGCCAATTCATTTTCTTCAGGATAATTTTTCCGTCTCCAAAAAAAATGTAATTCGCGGACTCCATTATCAAAAAAATCCCCACGCCCAGGGTAAACTCGTGTCGGTCCTCAAAGGAAAAGTGTGGGACGTGGCGGTCGATATTCGCAGAGCCTCTCCGACGTTTCTAAAATGGGTGGCGGCAGAGCTGAATGATAAAAACCATGCCATGCTCTACATTCCGCCCGGATTCGCCCACGGCTTTGCGGCCCTGACCGATGATGTGCATCTTTTATATAAATGTACCGAAGAATACGATCCGAAGGCAGATGCAGGTATTCGCTGGAACGATCCTGACATTGACATCACTTGGCCGGTTGCCAAACCGATACTCTCCTCGAAGGATCGGGCTCTACCGCTGCTGAGCGCTGCCGAGCTTTTCTAGCTGATCAATGTTTTCACCAAACGGTTTTAGTCTTAAAGCAATTGCGCATTTTCCACTGCACTCTTTATGTATTTTGAAACGATACAGATTGAATTAAATTTTAAATAATGCAATATCTGCAACAGCAATGTAAGACTTCATTCGAGAGCGGAACTGTATAAATTTTTGTTCTAATAAAAAGTAGAAGGAGCTAACCCCTGAAATGGACTTCATCGATCTCAAAACGCAACAAACCAGAATTCAGGAAATCTTAAACAAAAATATTCAAAAAGTACTAGCCCATGGCAATTACATTATGGGACCGGAAATTAAGCAATTGGAGGAAAAGCTTGCCGCTTATACCGGAGCAAAACACGCCATCAGTTGCGCATCAGGAACGGATGCGCTCTTAATGGCCCTTATGGCCTATGGCGTTAAACCCGGCGATGCGATTTTCACAACGCCGTTTACTTTCATTGCCACGGCCGAAGTTATCAGTCTGCTTGGTGCAACACCGGTCTTTGTGGATATTGATCCCAAAACCTACAACATAGATCCGGCAAAACTTGCCCTGGCCATCAAAGCCGTAAAAACTAAGGATTCATCTTTACATCCGTTGCCGAACATAGAACATAGAACATTGAACATTGAACTCACGCCTAAGGGCATTATTCCCGTTGATCTTTTTGGTTTACCTGCCGACTACGATGCCATTACACCGATTGCCAAAGAACACGGTCTATTTGTCATCGAAGATGCGGCGCAATCCTTCGGTGCACAATACAAAAATAACAAGGCCTGCTCTTTGGGCAACATTGCGTGCACGTCCTTTTTCCCGGCGAAACCTTTAGGCTGCTATGGTGATGGTGGCATGTGTTTCACTAACGATGATCAGTTAACGGACGTTATGACATCAATCCGTGTACATGGCAAAGGTAATCATAAATATGATAACGTCCGCATCGGCATCAATGGCCGCCTTGATACATTACAAGCTGCTATTCTTCTGGCCAAATTTGATATCTTTCCCGAAGAAGTGGAACTGCGCCAAACCGTCGCCCAACGTTATACTGCTTTACTATCCACCATTAACCTTGAACATAGAACTTTGAACGTTGAACATTCTTCATTAGTGACACCTCACATCCCCTCCGGGCACATCAGCGCCTGGGCTCAATACTCGATTCTAGCCAGGGATGAAAACCATCGCTCCGCGTTACTGAAAAAACTTCAGGACAACAAAACACCTTCAGCCATTTACTATCCCAAACCGCTGCACATGCAAACCGCGTTTGCCCATCTGGGATACAAGGAAGTTGATTTTCCGGTCAGTGAAGACTGTGCCAGTCGCATTTTCAGTTTACCGATGCATCCGTATTTAAATGCAGAAGATCAGGAAAAAATTGTAAAAATAATAGCTGCCGATAACCCATAACCCATAATTTATAATTTATTATGAAAATAGTAACAATCATCGGTGCCCGGCCACAGTTCATAAAAGCGTCTACAGTAACCAGAGCTATTGCCAAGTACAATCGTGGTAAAGCAAAAAAAGCACAGATTACTGAAGTCATTCTCCATACAGGCCAACACTATGATGAAGCAATGTCATCCATTTTCTTTAGAGAATTGGAAATTCCGAAGCCAAAGTATAATCTTAATATCGGGTCTGGAACACACGGAGTACAGACAGGACAAATGCTCGCTGGTATCGAAAAAGTGCTCATTAAGGAAAAACCGAATTGGGTTCTTGTTTACGGAGATACCAATTCAACGCTGGCCGGTGCCCTTGCTGCCGCAAAAATTCATATACCCATAGTCCACGTTGAGGCAGGTCTTCGCAGTTTCAACCGCCGCATGCCGGAAGAAATCAATAGAATAGTTGCAGATCTACTTTCCAGCTTTTTGTTTTGCCCAAGTCAAGTTGCGGTTGATAATCTTGCACGTGAAGGTATTATAAAAAATGTTTTTATTGTTGGTGATGTTATGGTTGACGCATTGTGTTTTGCATCTGAAAAATCTGCCAGACACGCAAGGGTATTACGAAAGCATAAACTTCAGCCCGACAAATATCTTTTAGCCACTATACACCGTGCCGAAAATACAGATAACAGAGAACGCCTAGAAAATATTATGAAGGCACTTTCAAAAATTGCTAAAAATGAAACAGTGGTATTACCAATGCATCCTAGAACAAGAAGACTGCTTGGTGATCGTTACACCTCTCTCTTAACATCTAGCTCCTCACTCAAAATTATCGAGCCGGTAGGTTATTTTGACATCATTGCACTGGAAAAGTCAGCAAGAATGATACTTACCGATTCCGGAGGTATTCAAAAAGAGGCATATTGGTTGAAGGTGCCGTGTGCAACACTCAGGGATGAAACAGAGTGGCTGGAAACAGTTGACAGTGGATGGAATATTTTAACCGGAGCCAATAGCGCAAAGATCATAAAAACAGTCAGCGCGTTCAAGACACCGGTAAAACATCCAATGCTCTATGGAAACGGAAAAGCAGCAGAAAAGTGTCTAAAAACATTATTAGAACATAAATTAACTTAAAAAAGGATTTTTATGGATAAGAAAAGTATCGCCGTCATCGGCGCCGGCTACTGGGGCAAAAATCTGGTGCGTAATTTTCATCAGTTGGGCGTACTCAAAGCCATTTGCGATGGCACTCAATCCATTCGTGAAGAGATGTCCAAAACCTATCCGGATGTTGCCATCATCGACAACATCAACACCATACTTAAAGATAAAGCCATCAAGGGTGTTGTGATTGCTGCTCCGGCAGCCCTTCATTATGATCTCGCGGAAAAAGTTCTTCAGGCCGGCAAACATGTTTTCGTGGAAAAACCACTGTCCCTGAATCATGCGGATGGTGACAAACTTATTCGACTGGCGGATGAAAAACAAAAAATACTTTTTGTGGGTCATATTCTGCATTATCATGCGGCTGTTATCCGGCTGAAGGAAATGATTAAATCCGGGAAGATCGGGCGGCTTCAATATATATATTCCCGCCGTTTGAGTTTTGGGAAAATCCGGCGAGAAGAAAACATCCTCTGGTCATTCGCTCCGCACGATATTTCCATCATTTTAAGCCTTACAGGCGAGGAACCTTCTTACATTGATTCCGTCGGCAGCAACTTCCTGCACGCCAAGGTTGCCGACGTAACCATGACGAATTTGAAATTCCCTTCCGGGATAGGCGCGCATATTTTTGTAAGCTGGCTGAATCCTTATAAGGAACAAAAACTTGTCATTGTCGGCAGCAACGGCATGCTTGTGTTTGATGACACAGAGCCGGTGGAAAATAAGCTGGTGCTTTATCCCCACACCATCGATTGGAAGAACGGACTTCCCGTTCCCAATAAAGCAGAAAGTGTTTCGATTGATATTAAAGACATCTGGGAGGAACCTCTGAAGGCGGAATGCAAAGCTTTTCTTTCAGCCATCGAGACCAACAAAAAACCTCTGACGTCCGGAGATGAAGGTCTGCGTGTCTTAAAAATACTTGAACTCAGCCAACAATCCCTTGAGCAAAAAGAAAGCAAAGGTGATCATTTCACCATTCACCATTCACCATTCACTAATGACTATTTCGCCCATGGGACAGCAATTATTGATAATAACGTCACGATTGGGAAGGGAAGTAAAGTCTGGCATTTCTCCCACATCCTTTCCGGCGCAAAAATAGGAGAAAATTGCAACATCGGCCAGAACGTTGTCATCGGTCCCGACGCCATCGTGGGCAATAAGTGTAAAATTCAAAACAACGTCAGTGTCTATAAAGGTGTAACATTGGAAGACGGCGTCTTTTGTGGCCCTTCCATGGTTTTCACCAATATCTATAATCCGAGAGCGGAAATCGGCAAGATGGATCAGGTGCGTGCTACGTTGATCAGAAAAGGAGCTACGCTGGGGGCAAACAGTACCATTATCTGCGGCCATACTATCGGTAGTTACGCCTTTATCGGTGCCGGAGCGGTTGTGACAAAAGACGTTCAGGATCACGCGCTCATGGCCGGCAATCCGGCAAAGCAGATCGGATGGATATGTCAATGTGGTGAAAAGCTGAACGCAAAGCTGAAATGCCCCGTATGCAAAAAGCAGTACAAAAAAACTAAAGATGGTTTAATGCTAACGAAAAGTGAATGATGTCCGGAATCTTTAACATCTCACGTTCTGATTCCTGACATTTAATTCCTGGATTATATCAATCATTTCTAAGAATAGGTGATACTTATGATGACAAGAAAAATATTATCCGCGACATGTTGTTTGTTTATATTGTCTTTTATCTTCATCCCTTGCATAGCACAGGCAAAGTTACCGAACACAGAACAAAATCATGAGCAGATTAGACAACTCTGGAATCAGAAAAAAGCGCAATATATCCAAAGGATAAAAAGAACAAAAGATAACACGGGGATTCTGTACGATATTCAAGGGGAAACAAACAATTTGCTTAAATATGCAGGCTACTCTCATCAGTACGCTCTGCTCGATGAATTAATCAGTTTATATCTTCTGTCTTTGGATACGCTGACGGAAACAGATCAGTATTTATTTTCATACTTTCCCGGAGATTCACGTGTTTCCGTCCATCGTTTAAATAAAAAATACAGAATGTGGGTGGGTAATCAAAAACCGGTAGGGCAGGAAATTATAGGAAACAGCGCGCAATTTCTGTATGTGTTGTCGGAGGCAGTCAGTATAATTTCTGATATTGAAAAAGAAAAACGCACGCCAATCATGAAGGAGGCGTTAAGTAAATTCGTTCCATTGCTTCTGGAACATTACAATCGATGGATTTTTAATACTCCGGGTCCTTTTCAGGTTACCGGCTGGGGTTGCCGATATAATGGTGAAAGTGTCAGTGCCGTCATGAATCATCAGGAATTTTTAACAAAAAAACTGGACAGAAAACTTGGTAATGGTCGAAGTCCCTCTTATTGCAATGTGGTAGATGATACCGATATGTGGATTATCGCTGGTGTCGCCAATATCCTTGCTGTTTCTAAAAAAGAAAAAGGGATGGTGAACATGACATCGCAAGAATATGGGAAATTATTGAACTATGTCAGAATGGGCGCCAATCTGCTCGAAAGCCGAATCACCCTAACTGAACTAAAAAATTTTGATGGAAGACGTGTCTTCGGCGCAATATTTGAACAGGGCGCATTGGATGGACATCCTGATCATGACCATGTGGGATATACCGGGCCGGCGTTTCCCGATAAAATTTCTTCAAACAAAGTAGGGTATCAGGGTAGAGGCGTCGGATGGGACTTAAGCCATGCCCGCAGATTTGTGCATGTATTTGACGCTCTTTTGAAATCCAGGGATATTTTGGATTTGGACTTTCCATCAAAAGCAGTTATGAAACAAATGGCCAATCAACTTGTTTATGCTACGTTTAACCGGGATTTCCAAAAGCCGCTATTCACCAATTTTATGGATGGAACAAACGGATGGTATCGTGTGAATTATGCAGGCCGCCCGGGATTCGGATACGGGCCGTGGGACATGTCCATAAACGTTTTTGACGGGGGGTACGGATTCTGGTCTATATATAATCGCGATATCAAGAAAGTATTCTCGGGATTTTGGGACATGATAGAATCGAACGATCCGGCAATAAGGAAGCATGTTGCTGAACACTATGAAAAAAATTATTGGAATCAGCATGCGCGGGTGTCCGGTGTAAATTTTGAAAATAAAAATAATCCCAACACGCAATCTTTTCTGATTCAATTCATGCCTTCTTTATATTTCATGCTCAGATAAAAATATCCATTATAGCAGTTCAGTTTAATCAAACATAAAACTAAAAATAATTAATGCTGAAAAATTTTTTGCATGCGGGATTTGGCGGTTTTTTCAGCCAACTTATTGTATTTTTATCTCTGCCGTTCATTACGCGGCTCTACGCGCCGGCTACCTATGCAACGTGGGCTATAGTTATGGCAACGGCGGGTATTCTGGGCACTATAGCATGTTTTCGCTACGAGCTGGCGATTGTTACCGCGAATGATGAAAATGATGCCAGTTCCATTTTCTGGGCTTGTATTGTTTCATCCTTGCTGTTTGGGGTGCTTATTCTGGGCAGCTATTTTCTCATCGGGCAACAGCATTATTTTAGCATTGAAAAGATTACATTTAATTTATTTCACTATTTTATATTTGTGTCTTTAGTAACAACCTTCATGGGCGTTACAGCGGCTTTACAGTACTGGCATACACGGCACAAGTCGTTTTTTTATAATTCTATCGCGCTTATCGTATCGTCTTTCGTTACCGTCATCATCCAGTTATTATGGGCCTATAAAATTGCGCCGTCACCTTATGGTCTTTTACTTGGCAGCGTTGGCGGATTGTTCATCGCAATTGTTTTTCAGTGTTCCGCGATATTTTTAACCCGGAAAATACCCGCGTTAAACTTAATCATCATACAACGTATCTTTATCTGTTTAAAACAACAAAGGCTGTTCCTTTTATATTCGACCCCTTATGCCTTGTTCGGAGTTGTCAGGGACAGGGTAACCGTTCTTGTGATGCAGATGTTTTTGCCGATGGCTACGGTGGGTTTATATGCCCTGGTCTATCGGGTCATGAACTTTCCCGTAATGCTTGTGAGTAATGCTCTCCGGCCGGTTTTTTTTCAGGCCTGTTCAGCACAGGGCGTTAAAGCCATAGAGCCTCAATTAAATAGAATTATGAGATGGCTGGTTATTCTGGCGATGCCTTGTGTGGTAATCTATTTTTATTTTGCTGACGATCTATTCAGGTTGTTTTTTGGCCCGCAATGGCAAGGGGCGGGTTATATCGGCAAATTTCTGATTTTTCCCGTAGTAACTTTTTTATTGGTCAACTGGATGGATCGTATTATGGACGTGTTAAGCCAGCAAAAATTAACATTGATGCTGGAAGTTACTTTCTCGACCCTGTCGATATTTGGATTATGGCTGGGATTCTTCATGGGATTAGGCCTGCCCGGTGCTTTATTGATTCAATGCAGTGTTCTCGTAGTTTATAATGTTGCTTATTTGATGGTTGCCTACGGCAAAGCCGGTTATGATAGAAGGAAACTTTTCAACCTCATGCCTTCAGCGTTTGCCGCATCGATACTGACCGCATTCACTTTAGAAATCTTTAAGGTCATATTTTAACGAAATTGATTTCATGAGACCCCCTGTTTCACAAAAAAGAATATTTGAAGTCGCGTTGAGTTTTGCTGTCGCCCTCCTGATATATTGGAGTTTTTTTTATATTTATAAATATTCAATATCTCCTTTGAATCTATATCAGGGGTTAAGTTTCATGGAGCTAACATATCATGCACATGCAATGGCCATCGTATTTTTTTTATTGCCCCTTTTGTGGCTTCCGATTCAGCCGGAAAGACCGTCGGATATAGCCCTCTGGCTTTTATATATGTTTTCTTACGCGCCAACGACTTTTGTGTGCTTTCATATTCTGCAGGACCCTTTTCCCAATGCGATATATTTATTGATGGCCATGCTCATTGCCCTCATTATCACCGATCTAACCAGGCGTCATACTGTAAAGTTGTCGTTTCATTTAAATTCCCCGGTTGCTCTGCCGTTGGATAAAATCATCTTTTTATTTTCGATTTTCGTGTGTATTTACATCCTCTATCTGGCCAAGTTTACTTTCAGTATCGATTTTGAAAATATTTATATTCGACGGTTCGCATTTACAGAATCTACCACATTGCTGTCCGGATATATTCTTGGTTTTGGCAGATCCGTAGTGGTGATTTTTTTTATTTATATGGCGTTTGTTAAAAAATCAAAAACTGCTCTTATTGCCTTGTTTATTTTATCTTTAGGCATTTTTTCCTGTGACGGAACAAAGAATTCTTTGTTTGTGCCTGTGTTTTTGTGTTTGATCTGTTTTTTGACTATTTATAAGAAAAGTATGATTACGTTAAATATAGTTTTGCTATGTGTAATTTTGATATCGATCATTGAGTTTGTCGGTCTGGATTCTCAGATCACCAGCACTTTTTTTACTCGAAGAATATTCGCAATCCCCGGTTATTTGAATACTGCTTTCTGGGAATATTATACCGGTCATGACAAAGTAATGATGGCTGATTCCATCGGTAAGTATTTTGTTGATTCTTCTAACGTGATGGCACCTACATTTGTAATCGGATATGAATATGTTGATAATATTGAAACCAATGCCAATACTGGCATCTGGATGGGCGGTTATGCGCATTTTGGATTTGTCGGGATTATTTTAATATCTATGATTGCCGGATTTATTCTCGGTCTGGTTGACAATTTGACTAAAACAAAATTTCCCCTTCTCGGTTTTCTGGCGTGCGCTTATATCGGTATTCTATGGCCGGAACAGATGCTTCATACCTCCATGTTGACAGGCGGCGTTTTTTACATTCTGATTTTCCTGTTGATATATTGCAATACAAGTGTCATAAACCGGACAACAAGTTATTTTCACAACGTGCTATTGGCACTAAAAAATCCCATGATAGAGCAAAATAGAAAATGACAATGCAGAAGACCTTACAAAATAATTACCGGATTTGCACACGCTGCGTCATGGATACGACCGATCCGGAGATAACATTCGATAAAGTAGGGGTATGTAACCATTGCCGTCATTTTGATGAAGTAACAAGCAAAAGTTGGTTTCCCAATGAAGAAGGCGCCAGACGATTATCTGTCATTCTGGATAGCATTCGTGCGGACGGCAAGCATCAGACCTATGACTGTATCATCGGTTTAAGCGGAGGGGTTGATAGTTGCTATCTCGCGTTGAAGGTCAACGAGTGGAAACTAAGACCACTGGTTGTGCATGTTGATGCGGGCTGGAACAGTGAACTGGCTGTCGCCAATATTGAAAAAGTTGTAAAACATTGTGGTTACCACCTGCACACGCATGTCGTGGACTGGGTAGAAATGCGCAATTTGCAACTTGCCTATCTGCGTGCCGGCATAGCCAATCAGGATGTTCCGCAGGATCATGTATTTTTTGCCAGCATGTATCATTTTGCGACTAAAAATCGAATCAGGTACATATTGACCGGTGGAAATACTGCCACAGAATGTATTTTCCCGGAATCGTGGCATGGCAGCGCCATGGATGCTGTCAATCTGAAAGCCATCTATCGAAATTATGGTGATGGCCGTCTGAAAACGTATAATACCATAAGCTTTTTTCAATACTACTTCTGGTATCCTTTTATTAAAAAAATGCGGACGGTACGCCCGTTGAATTACATCCCGTATAATAAAGAGGACGCGATTAAAGAAATGGAGCGGTTGTTCGGGTGGCGTTATTATGGACGTAAGCATGGGGAATCCATTTTTACCAAGCTTTTCCAGAATTATTATCTGCCGGCTAAATTCGGCTTCGATAAACGCCGGCCGCATTTTTCCAGCATGATTGTCACAGGCCAGTTAACTCGCGAAGAAGCATTAATCCAATTGAAAGAATCATTGTATAATGCTCAGGAACTGGAAAATGACATCGAATATTTTTGCAAGAAGATTAAAATAACCAGAAAACAGTTTGAAGAATTTATGAGCGCACCGCCACATCATTATACGGACTTTTCCAATTGGAACAGGCGTCATCAAATGCTCAAAAGTATTCAGTCGTCCGTCGCCCGTGTATTGGGACGGGATATAAAAATTTATTCTTGATTCATTGATGATTTCAATACTCAATTATGGGATGGGGAATCTCGCTTCCATTCAGAATATGTTTAAAAAAGTGGGAACTCCCAGCAGACAGATCACGACCGCGGATGAAATTGATGCTGCACAGGCGCTGGTTATTCCCGGTGTTGGCAAATTTGATCATGCTATTAATCAATTAGAGTTTATGAAGCTACGGGGAGCTTTGGATCAAGCAGCGTTTGTGCGACAAATTCCCATACTGGGCATTTGTCTCGGCATGCAGTTGATGACGCGCGGCAGTGAAGAAGGGAAGTTACCGGGACTTGGCTGGGTGAAGGCAGACACACAACTGATTGATGGCGCGAATTATAATTTGTGCGTACCGCATATGGGTTGGAACCTGATAAAAATAAAGAAAGACAGCCCGTATTTCAATGATGCAGCCATGGAATATCGTTTTTATTTTGTGCATTCGTACGCCGTGCATTGTGATAATCCGGCTGATATTTTAACGACGACAGAATACGCGGGAGACTTTGTCTCCTCTTTTTCTGTAAACAATTTTGTCGGCGTACAATTTCACCCGGAAAAAAGTCACAAATTCGGAGCGGATTTTTTTTATCGATTTGCTGTACGTAACGGTTTGTTCGCTTCTGCGCCTGCTTAAAAACAGATTAAAAGTATTATCGTCTTTGTGATTTGCTGTTTATCCATAGCTTTTAAAGGAATTATTGTTATCTGCGTATGTTATTAAAAAATCGTGTTATTCCCTGTCTTCTGCTTAGCGACAGCGGCCTGGTCAAAACATGCAAATTTGCCAATCCCAAGTATGTAGGCGATCCTATTAATGCCATTCGTATCTTTAATGAGAAAGAAGTCGATGAATTAATGGTTTTGGACATCACTGCCAGCAGGGAGCGTCGCGAGCCCGACTACGACTTAATAGAACAGTTTGCAGGCGAATGTTTTATGCCCTTGGCCTATGGAGGTGGTATTCGGACTGTGGAACAGGCGAGGCGGTTGTTTTCACTGGGTGTGGAAAAGATATGTCTGCAAACAGCCGCTTTGGAAGATGCTACACTAATCAGCCGTTTGGCAAATCAATTCGGCGGTCAGAGCGTAATGGTGTCCATTGATATCAAGAAGGATTTATTGGGGCGCTATAAATTGTATACCGCTGTAACTGGCAAAACATTGCCCGTTGATTGGATCTCTTTTATGATACAAACTGTGCAATTTGGCGCAGGTGAAGTTCTGTTGAACGCTGTCGATCGCGACGGCATAATGGAAGGTGCTGACTTGACGATGATTAAGAAAGCCGCAGCATTGATCGATGTCCCGTTGATAGCCTGCGGCGGCATTGGCAGTTTAGCCGATATCAAAGCCGCTGTTGATGCGGGAGCAAGTGCCGTGGCGGCAGGCGCCTTTTTTGTGTTTCACGGACCGCATCGCGCTGTATTGATTACCTATCCCAGTTATAATGATCTTAAAAAACTTTTGATGTCAATTTAGCTTCTCATCGATTTCTATCGGTGAGGAAAGGTGGAAAGGTGTTTATTAAATTATATGCTATCCAAGTTCGACAATTCCTGACCATGAATAAGTCAACACATATGAGTATGCAAAATATCATCCTTAAGATAGCGGTATGGGGAGTTATGATTGTCCTGATGCTGTGTTGTTCATGTACATCATCAGATCGGGATGTAAAACCCACGCCCACGGATTATCAAACATTGCTTGACGCAATGTTTACAAGTCCTGAATATGATCCATACCTTCGCAATAACGAGGTAAATGAATCACCGTTTACTAAAGCTCTCATCATGTCAGCGGAGGCATTGCGCTATGCCGGCACAAGAGATTCGGAAGCGCAGAATAATGTTCGAAGTCTTGCACAGTGGGTTATTGATCATGCCGATGACGACAAAGATGGCGTGTTTGGATGGGGGCTGGGATTTGAATGGGATGCGTTTGGCGATGGAACGATTAATGGTGCCTTCACCCCATATACAATAGACACGGCTCTAATTCTTGATGCGTTGTTGGATGCATACCGTTTACTCAGTTCAGAACAAAAAAATCAGGTAGCGAGAATATTTCACGATACGGCCATGGCGTGGATTACGGATTACTGGAGTGATGAAGGTGATGGCGGCTGGTTTTGGTACAGTATTTCCTCTCATGACGCCATATTTACACCGAATGTGTCATCAATGATGACTGGTGTTTTGGCGCGTCTTGTTTATAAATATCCTGATATATTTGAACCTGATGAAATTTCCGAAATCAATTCTAAAATAGATCGTTCTGTAAAATATTTAATGAATAACAGAATAGGAGGGGATCTTCGCTGGCAGTATAGCGCTGTCTCTCCGGGTACGCTAACCGATCTTGTTCATCAAATGTATATTCTTTTGGGACTGGAATATTGCAAATTTTATTATTCGTCGGTTACCGTGACATATGCTACCAGTGATGCGGTGAATAATATGTTATTTTATTCCGACGGGCAGAAACTGTATGAGTGTGATGAAATGGCCAGGTCGGAAAGTAATGAGGAATGGGTACATCGGGGCGCTCGTAACTGGGCTGTTGGTGCATGGATCGAGTTTATGAGTCGTTATGATAATAAAAATAAAGCTGAGTACGGTATCGAAATATTAAAAAGTGCTTATGGGTCATGGCCGCAGATAACCCTTTATCGCACTGATGAATTTGGAACGGATCAAAAGTTTTATCCACGATTTGCTGTTCATGTTTTAAAAGGATTAGCCTATTACTATTGGTATGATGGTCCTACATGATATTAATATTTTAAAAGGAAAGGTGTTCATGAAAAAAATCTTAATGTTGCTATGGACTGTCTTGTTTATGGTCGTGCCGGGTTGCAGCAGCGATGGTGGAGGCGATGGAGCGTCCGCACAGCTATCATCTGAAAAAACCATTACGGAATTTTCTCTGGCAGGTGTCGCCGGGACAATCGATGAAACGGGAAAAACCATCAGCGTAAGCATGCCCTACGGTACGGATGAGACATCTCTGATAGCGTCATTTGTCACAACAGGTTCCAGCGTAGAAGTCGGGGGAATAAAGCAAGTCAGCGGAGCGTCGGCAAACAGCTTTACGTCACCCGTAACGTATACGGTGAAAGCAACTGATAGTTCAACACAGAATTATGTTGTTACCGTAACAATTAAACAACCATATAGCGTAACAGCATCAATTGGTAAAAAAATATTGCAACCATATCTTCGGGCAAAGACATATAGTTCGCTCGAAGAAGTAAAAAATATCGATAAATCCCAACTGGATGGGCTTCATCTTGGTTATATAGCATTTAATCTGATTGTCGATTATCAGGATACAGGAAATAGAGACTATTTGGATGCCGCTAAAGAATTTCTTGATTATTTAAGATATCGGTTTGAAGCAAAATACAGTAATAATAATTTATTCGTCTGGAAATATGATTATGCCTGGGGCACACTTGCTCCCGGGTGGTGGTCTTGCCTGGACAACGCCATAAATGCTTTGGCCTTCAAGGCGGGCGCGGAAGTTTTTGCCAATCCTGCTTATGAACAAATCTACAAGAAGGCACTGAATGGTCTTCTTTTGACGGTGCCGGAAGGTGGATCTGTCCTGTGGGTTACTCCGGATAGCTACTGGCTATCGGAATATACCTGGGAAGGATCCACTTTGGCCAATGAATATTATGTTTTAAACGGATACACATTTTCCCTACTGGCCTTACGGATTATTGCCAGTGTTACCGGAGATCAAAACTATGCGACAATGTATAATTATGCATTGAATAGTTATAAAAATATCAGCAATCGGTTTTATACACCCGACGGCAAGTGGACCTATTATATGCTTAATCCAAAACAAATTGAACCGATGCATTATGCCATTTTCGATGCCTTATTGCTGGAATCTCTTTACGAGATATCACATGACCAGTTTTTCGCGACAGAACTTGCCAAAAGGAGACAATTAATTAAAAATGAGTATCCATTGCAGATTGACTCTAACAATAATTACATATTTTCATTGGTGGGGCCGCCCTGGCCATACTGGATAGATATCTATATAATCAAAGTTGATTTTATGGCCGGTAATGAGCTGTTAGAGCAAAAAGTATCTTACAGCGGCTACCAGTATGATATTCCGCCCAAAGAGCGTTTTTTTATTTCAGGTTCCATTCCCGAAGGCGCCACACGTGCTGTGATATGGTCAGAAACTAATGGTATCGCATTTAAATTATATGAAGTAGATATTGCGACGAGTCAACGGGTAAGTCCGGTTCAGCCTTTGTCTATAAATTTTAATCTTACCTGTGCTTATGACGCGGTTTGTCAAAATACCGATACTTTGCTAATTGATCCATCAATCGTTACCGTCCCGGGAGAAGAGCACTATTACAATACCCAAGGTCGAGTCATGCTGACCTTAAATCAGCCCATTTCGCGGATAGCCAATAAATATTTCGGGATTAATTTGTTGCCTCAGCAAAATGTTACATCACTGCAAATCATGTTATTTGACGATAAAGGTGTTGTCGCATCGCAATATCATATTCCCTTAAAGGGCGGTGTGGACAACCTTCTCATTATGAACTGGTTGGGATTTAATAATATCGAGGCTTTATCAGATACAATAAAAGAAATTCAAATTAGTATTCACACACACACAACAGCAAATTCTTATACAATAAAAATTAACAATATATTAACATTTAAAGATAACTCTGCTGTTAAACATTATATAGAAAACAACGAATGTTATATTCCCGAAAAAGAAAAGACAATATGATGTCTAAAATTCGAAAAATCAGAGCTTTTTCTATTAAATTATTTGAAACTTAACTATAGGGAATTTTATGAAGGTGTGTTTCAGATGAGAAACCGATGCCAGTCACAGCTCAAGAAGAAAATACTTCGTTATTTATTAAGGAGAGATTACGATGAACATTGTAACTCGTTATTATATTTTTTTATTTTTGTTCGTAACAATGATTCTACCAGCATGTAATCATCATAATGATGACGATGACTACAGTCATTATGACGAAGCTGTGAATGCAACGGGCGAAATGTCCAATGCCCGATCTCAATTTACAATGACGCTGCTTGAGGATGGCAAGGTACTGGTTACAGGTGGTAATAACAGTACCGGCGCCCTCAACGGAGCTGAAATATATGATCCCTCAACCGACTCTTTCAGTGCAACGGGTAATATGTTGCACCCGCGTTTTGTTCATACTGCCACTTTATTGCCAAATGATACAGTGTTAATAACAGGCGGGTTCAACAATGCCGAAGGCTTTATGCAATCTACGGAAATTTATGATCCTGAGACCGGGCAATTCACAGCCGGTCCCGATCTTACGGAGCCGCGGGATAATCAGATGGCTACACTGCTCAAAACAGGCATGGTTTTGATAACCGGAGGTGATAGCAATAAACCCAACTATATTTCCAGCGCGGAACTCTACGATCCGGTGGCGAACAATTTTACGGTTACTGGCAGCATGCATTTTCCTCGCACGCATCATACACAGACATTATTGAAAGATGGTCGGGTTTTAGTGACAGGGGGAAATTCAATAAATGATGACGGTAGCTTGGCCTTTTTAACCTCAGCCGAAATTTATGATCCACAAACAGGAATTTTTAGTACTACCGGGAATATGAATATTGGACGAAGACAGCATCGGGCCATATTGCTTCATGACGGTCGTGTTTTAATTACCGGTGGTTTTGGTGATAACGAAATAACAGTGGCAAGCGCCGAAATTTATGATCCGGCAACCGGGAAATTCAGTATGCTCAATAGCATGAATCACGAACGGGCTGCGCATTCCTTGGCACTGCTGGACAATGATAAAGTCCTTATCACAGGAGGGGTATTCTGTCATCCGGGAGTCTTTTCTGGCATTCTTACATCTATCGAACTTTTTGATCCCGATACGGAACAATTTCAGGAGGTAGGCGACTTGTTGGACCCTACAACTTTTCACAGTTCAGTTACTCTTAAAAATGGCGATATTTTGATTGTTGGCGGCGTGATTGAAGGAGCGGTTTGGAGTGCAAGAGCAACTGTATTCTCTCCTTCTAATTGTGCTACGTGTCGATAATTATTTCTCTTGAATATTGCCTTGCCGTACACGTATTGCATGATATCAGATGCGGACAGGACCTTTATAATTTAAAGCACTATACTGTATCGGGGGAAAACATTGAGATAATATTATTCTGTAAATATAAACATTATGATTTCCAAAAATATTAATTAAATTGTCTAATAAAATTTGCATCATAACATCAGCGCATAACCCGTTTGATGTTAGAATATTTCATAAAGAAGCAAAGTCGCTTGTAAAAGCGGGGTATGACGTTACGCTTATTGCGCAGCATGACAGGGAAGAAATTGTTGATGGTATAAAAATTATCAATCTTCGCAGGGCGCGTAACAGAATTGATCGAATGACAAAGATAAACTGGCTGGCCTTTCGCAAGGCACTTGCCGTAAAAGCCGATATTTATCATTTTCACGATCCGGAATTAATCTTTGCGGGTCTTACTTTAAAAGCTCTTGGTTCTAGGGTTATTTATGATGTCCATGAGGATGTGCCCGGTCAAACGCTAAGCAAATATTACTTGCCCGTTGTTATTCGAAAACCCCTGGCCCGGATAATTACTATTGGGGAAAAGATTGGTGCAAGGTCTTTTGATGCCGTTGTAGCGGCTACACCGAAAATCGCTGAACATTTTCCAAATCATAAAACAGTAACCGTTCAAAACTTTCCACTCATTAATGAACTGGTGGATACGCGACAAACGCCATATCTTCTGAGACAAAACTCGTTTGTCTACGTTGGTGGTATTGCGAAAATTCGCGGTATCGTCGAGATGCTGCGTGCGCTGGAACTGATAAGTGATGTAAAAGATGTTCGACTTCATCTGGCCGGTGATTTCAGTCCCGATCAACTTGGGGATGAATTGAAAGTGCTGCAGGGATGGCAGTTTGTTGTCTATCACGGGTTGATTCCCAGACAAAAAATGTCACGTCTTCTGAGTTGTTCCAGGGCGGGGCTGGTTTTGTTTCAGCCTCTACCCAATCATATCGACGCACAACCTAATAAATTATTTGAATACATGTCTGTTGGTCTTCCGGTTATCGCATCGGATTTTCCTTTGTGGCGACAGATTATCGACGGGGTGGGATGCGGTTTGTGTGTTGATCCATTGGACCCCGCGGCAATTGCAGCGGCGATGCGTTGGATTTTGGAACATCCTGCCGAAGCCGAAGAGATGGGTAAACGCGGTAGAAACGCTGTAGAACAAATTTACAACTGGGACATTGAATCGGTTAAATTATTGAACTGTTACAAAAAAGTCTTGGCACAATAAGTTAATGAATGGTTTGATACAGAATAAATGGATGGAGGCGTACTGACAAACCAGGCAAGCCATTACGTAGATATGCTGGAATGGATGATGGGCGATGTGGCCAGTGTTTTTGCCATGAGCCGGACGGCATGGCTATTCACTCATTGGATTTGAGTGGTCATTTCCAATTTTAAAAATTTGAAGTTGCTGTGAAATCATGAGGGGAAGGTTGGTATTATTATGAATATATGGCTGCTGCAGATAGGCGAGCCAATACCTATTGGCGGCTTTGACAGAAAAGGAAGATTAAGTTACCTATGTGACAGTTTGGCTAAAAGAGGTCATCGGATTATTCGTTGGGGAAGTGCATTTAATCATCTGACAAAACAGATGATTTCTGAAGGTGATGCTGATATTCAGATTTCAGAAAATTATACCGTGAAGCTCATCAGAGGATTGGGTTATAAAAAAAATATTTCAATCAGGCGATGGCTTGATCATCTTATATTAGAAAAAAGAATTGTTAAGATTGCCAAAAAGATGGATTTGCCGGATGTAATCTTTATAGCTATACCTCCGCATGGATTGGCATATGAAATGGTCAGATTTGCTAGGAAGATGCGCGTGCCAGTTATTGTAGATATACGTGATCAATGGCCTGACATTTTTGTAGACATGCTGCCAGGCGTATTGCGAAAATTCGGGAAGTACATTTTCGCCTATGAGTATTTTAAGTTAAAGAATGCTTTATCTTCGGCTGATTCTATCACGGCGATGATGGAGGATCTGCTTTTGTGGGGTTTGGATAGTGCAAAACGTGAAAAAAGCAAGCGGGATAAAGTTTTTTATATAGGCAACCATGCAACAAAAACTATTGATTTAAATACGATACGGTCAGAGGTTCAAAACGTCATTAAAAAATTGTCCAATAAAATTATATTCACATTTATCGGAACATTTAACAATTTTTATAATCCTTCCATCATAGTTGAAGTTGCGAAATTGCTTGAAAAAGATGGCCGCAATGATATTGCATTCGTTTTGGCAGGTAATGGAGGTTGTTATGAAGAGGTTGCGAAAAAAGCTGAAGCTCTGAAGAATGTCACAATGACAGGATGGCTTAACCAACAAGAGCTTATGGCGGTATTGAATATTTCTGATGTTGGAATTTGTCCGCTGAATGAAGACAGACCATGCTTCCCGAATAAAGTGTTCAATTATTTATCGGCTTACCTGCCGGTGATAAGTTCGACCCCCGGTGAATTTGAACGATTAATTAACGATTATCGCTTGGGCATTTATTACAAACCAGGCGATAAAACGGGCCTTTATAATGCTGTTTTGGAACTGTCAAAAAAGGAACTTCGTAATGAAATGAGCAAAAATGTTCGACAGCAATTTTCGGAACAGTTTGATGCAGAGAGAATATATTCTGATTTCGCGAAACATATTGAAGATGTGGCTAGTATAAACAAGTAAATATAATACTTTTATTAAAGCAATAATTCAATCTGATAGGAATGGTTTACACTAATGGAACTAACATACTTTCGGGGGCGTGTCGCCCTTTATGCCCTTCTAAAGGCTTTAAACGTAGGGCCAGGAGATAATGTGGCAATACAGGCCTTTACCTGCATCGCTGTCCCGGAGGCAATTTCGGCAACCGGCGCATTGCCGGTCTATGTGGACATCGAACCGGGCGGTTTTAATATGGCCGCTGGAGATCTTGAATGCAAGCTGACCCCGAATACGCGCGCTATAGTCGTTCAGCATACTTATGGAATTCCAGCTGATATGGACAGGATTATGCGCGTAGCAAACCTTCATAGCATTCCCGTAATAGAGGATTGCTGCCACACATGGGATTCAAAGTACAATAATGCCAGAGTCGGCTCATTCGGTGTTGGAAGTTTTTATTCATTTGAGTGGGGTAAGCCGGTCGTGGCAGGAATTGGCGGCTGTTTACGAATTAATAGTCAGGCTTTATTAGATAAAATCCAGGGTGCCTATGCGGATTACCGAGTGCCGGGATGGTTATCTCAAATCAGAATTGAGGTGCAGTATTGTGCCTTTAGCCTGTTATATCGCCCTGCATTTTATTGGCCACTTCGATCTATTTTTCATACTTTAGGCGCCGTGGGACTTGCAGAGAGCAATTACAATCAGTTCGGGCAGGGATTAGTGGCAGATGATTTCAGCTATCGAATGACACCCGGCGTGAAAAGACGAATGCATAAAAAACTATCATATCTGGATAGCTTGACACAACATAGTCTCTGGGTCACGAAGCAATACGAAACCAGCATTCGTTCTGCTGTCATATCTCATCCGATCTTATCTGCTTCAAGTCATGCGATCTTTGCACGCTATCCGCTCTTGGCGGTAAACAAAATTGAGTTACTGGCTGCGGCCAGAAAAGCACACGTGGAGCTATCCGATTGGTACAATCAACCTGTACATCCGGTACCCAATCAACATGCGGCATCAGTCTGCTACGAAGTTGGATCATGTCCACAGGCAGAAAAAATCTGTTCGCAAGTCATCACGCTCCCGACGCATCCCTCTGTTAAGCAACGAGATATTGATCGGGCTATCCGTTTTCTAAATGAAATAAAAATTGAATAGATGAATAGAGTGCCGAATGAATAATGTCACTATAAAGACAAGCGATTTTACGCCAAACGATTTAACCCAAGTCGTTCGAATTCACAGAGAGCAAATAAATCAAGGATTCTTGAGCTCTTTGGGTGATGATGTTATGAAACTTGTGTTTGCAAATATCATCGACAGTAAACATAGTTTTCTTATCGTCGCGGTTGATCCGTCCCAAAAATCGCTTTGCGGGTTTCTTTGCGGAACTGTTGATGTGAGAAAGCTTTATGGGAATTTTGTTTTTAAGAAATTTTTTCGTGCAATACCCATCATTCTACCAAAAGTACTTACGGCTGAAAGAATGAAGAAAATTCTTGAAACTTTGATTTACCCGCTGAAAGGCGATCATGAATCATTACCGAGAGCTGAGTTTTTGGATTTTGCTCTAAAACCTGAATATCAGGGCACGGGGTTGGCTCAGCAGATGTTTTATGAAGCCATTAATATTTATAATGCACTGGGAATTAAAAAATTCAAGAGTGTTGTTAATGAAAAGCTCATTGCTAGTCAGCGGTTTCATGAAAAACTGGGTGCAGAAAAAGTTTCCTGTGTTCAAATACATAAAGGGCAAAACTCTATAGTTTACGTTTTTGATGTGGTTAGTATCACGCGAAATCGGATACTTTCATGTTAGACTTCATGGTGTTTAGATAAAAAAGGCATGATTACGTGGTGAAAAGAATTTTTGACATTTTAGTAACAAGCACTGGCTTACTCGCAATTAGTCCGATTTTTCTTTGGCTGTCCTGTTGTATTAAAGGTGAAGATGGCGGTCCTGTTTTTTACCGCGGTGAACGCGTCGGGCTTTCAGGGCGTCTTTTCCGAATTTTAAAGTTCCGTAGCATGGTGGTAAATGCTGAAAAATTAGGCGGTTCATCTACATCAGACACAGATCAGCGCATAACACAAACCGGTAAATTTCTCCGGAAATACAAGTTGGATGAACTGCCCCAGCTTATTAACGTTCTTAAAGGTGATATGAGTTTGGTGGGGCCGCGTCCAGAGGTTAAATATTACACAGACCAGTTTAATGAAGAAGAACGTTTAATTCTTTCCGTGCGTCCTGGCATTACAGACTGGGCGTCAATCTGGAATGCTGATGAAGGCGCTGTGCTGGCAGGGGCTGAAGATCCTGATAAAGCTTATGAAGAACTGATCCGGCCAACTAAGTTGAGATTGCAATTGAAATATGTTAGGGAGAAATCCTTTTTTGTTGATATTAAAATTATATTTCTGACAATTTTGGCTATTATACAACCAGAGAGCAAGGCTGTCCGGGATATAAGAAATGGGAAAATATGAATCTCGAATACTCAAATGTTTTGCTGAAAAAACTGTACCAAATGATGGTTCGTATCCGTGTATTTGAGGATAGTTTGATAGCGCCTATTTTTACCCGCGAGATACATACGCCATGTCATCTCTACAGCGGACAGGAGGCCGTTGCCGTTGGTCTTAGTGCAACTCTATCCCGTGACGATTATATCTTCGGTAATCATCGGTCGCATGGACACTATCTGGCCAAAGGTGGCTCACTCAATGACATAGCTGCCGAGATTTATTGTCGTGAATCCGGCTGCTCCCGTGGCCGCGGGGGCTCGATGCACCTCATTGCCCCGGAAGTGGGAATGATGGGATCAGCGCCTATCGTAGCCGGAACTATTTCCTTGGCTGTTGGAGCAGCTATGGCCTCGTCCATTCGCGAAGATGGCCGCGTAAGTGTAACCTTTTTCGGTGATGGTGCCACAGGCGAAGGCGTCCTCTATGAATCGTTGAATTTTGCAGCGTTGAAAAAACTTCCCATCATTTTTGCCTGTGAGAACAATCTTTATGCCACACACATGCCAATCAGAGAATGTCGTATCAATCGGCCGATTCATAAAATCGCTGAACCATTCGGGATTGATAATTATGCGGTGGACGGTAACGATGTCCTGCAGGTTTATGAAGCAAGTAAAAAAGCGGTTAAAATTTGCCGCAATGGAGGAGGTCCCGTTTTCATTGAATTCTTGACATACCGCTATCGGGGACATGTTGGGCCGGATGATAATATTCAGGGACTGCATACTGATATTCGTCCGCCTGAAGAATTAGCCCAATGGCTTGCAAATGATCCGATTAAAAAATTTGAACGTTATCTCCTGGAACGGCATTTGATGAACGAGCAGGAATTGCAATGCATCAAAAATGATGTGGAAAAAGAAGTACAAGAGGCCAGGATTTACGCGGAAAATAGTCCACGCCCGAAACCTCAAGAGGTAAAAAATGATGTCTTTGCCTAGGAAGTTATCATACAGTTTGGCAATCAACGAGGCGCTCCACCAAATGATGACGATCGACCCATCTGTGTTTCTTGTGGGTCAGGGTGTGAAAAGCCCGTGGTATGTGGGCAACACCGCCCGCGGTTTGCTGGAACAGTTTGGAGAACGTCGTGTCATTGATACTCCTGTATCCGAAAACGGCATAACCGGGGCCGCTGTAGGCGCGGCGATGGTGGGCATGAAACCGGTGGTTGTTCATCCGCGTATGGATTTCATGATGTATGCGATGGATCCCATTATTAATGAGGCGGCTAATTGGTTTTATATGAACGGCGGCAAAGTATCCGTGCCGGTAGTTTTCTGGGGTATTATTAATAGATGGGGAGAACAGGCTGCCCAGCATTCTCAAGCTATTCATGCTATCTTTGCCCATATTCCCGGCCTCAAGGTGGTGATGCCTGCTACAGCTTACGACGCCAAAGGGCTGATGATTGCCGCGATTCAGGACCCTAACCCGGTTGTTTTTATTGATGAACGATTGTTGTATGATCATGTTGGACCTGTGCCGGAAGAGATATATCAAATTGAAATCGGTAAGGGCTGTATTCGTCGTGAAGGTAAAGATGTTACCGTTGTAGCGGTTTCTCTCATGGTCCATGAGGCTATGGAAGCAGCTGATAAATTAGCCCCCCAAGGGATAGATGTGGAAGTGATAGATTTAAGAACCGTAAAACCACTTGATAAAGAACTGATACTGGCTTCAATTCGAAAAACCGGCAGACTGCTTGTTGCCGATGTAGGCTGGCAATCATTTGGTGTTTCGGCAGAGATAGCCGCCTTTGCGACAGCTAACGAGTCCTTTCATGCTTTGAAGGCACCCATCGTGAGAGTTGCTCTTCCCGATTGTCCGGCTCCGGCCAGCAAGTATCTGGAGAAGGCATACTATCCGAAAGCAAAAGATATTATTAAAGCGATAAAAAAAATAATCTGACAGGAATATAATATGATCCGTAAGATAAGATTTGTTGAACCGGTTAAAGTTTATAACATGATCAAGGATGAACTTGATGCGGCCTATTTTGAAGTCATGTCCAAGGGAGATTTGATTGACAGAGGGCAATTAAAAAGTTTTGAGGAAAACCTGGCTAAGTTTGTCGGTACCAAGTATGCGGTCGGTTTAAATAGTGGTTATGATGCTCTGCATATGTCGTTGCGTGCGGCAAAAGTTGGTGCAGGTGATGAAGTCATTGTTCCGGCACATACCTTTGTGGCTTCGTGTTCAGCGATAGTCAATGTAGGTGCAACGCCTATCCTTGTTGATGTGGGGAAAGATTTTAATATAGACGTGGATAAAATAGAAGAAGTCATCACTCCTCGAACCAAGGCAATCATGGCAGTTCATCTGAGTGGTTATATGGCAGACATGGTCAGAATTATGGAAATTGCCTCCAAATATAAATTGATTGTCGTCGAAGACGCCTGCCAAAGTCTGGGATCCAGTATGTACGATGAAAAGACCGGTACAAAAAGGATGGCGGGCGCATGGGGAATGACAGGCTGCTGGAGTTTTTATCCCTTTAAAATACTTGGCGGTTATGGCGATGGCGGCGCAATTACGACAAATGATCCCGATGTCGCGCTATTTGCGACAAGAATGCGTTACAACGGCGAAGATAGGGACACGGGCGAATATCACGGTCATGGTTTTACCTGCTTGCTTGACAATATGCAGGCCGCCTTTTTGGATGTCAAGCTGCTTTACCTGCCAAGCTGGATATTGAAGCGTAAAGAAATTGCCGAACGTTACCGTACTGCTCTTTGCGACATTCCTGATTTGCTACTGCCCCATTATAACGATCTTCGCCGTGATCACATCTACCAAAACTACACAGTACGATCAAAGCAGGGCAACGCTTTTTCGGATTTCCTCAAGACCAACGGGATTGAAGTCTTGACTCAATTCCGCAAGCCTTATTATAAACACACAGCCCTCAAGCTTGAAGATCGCGGTTTCCCGGAAACTGAGGCGTTGAGCCGCGAAGTCTGTTCTCTTCCCATGAATGTGGAAATAGACAATAGCGAAGTGGATTATGTCATTGAAGTCGTGAGAAAGTTCTACGGAAAATGAATGAGATTACCGGATTCTGAAAAGTCGGCACTCTCAGAGGCAATAGTGAAGGAAAATTTATGGCTTTAAAATTGAGTAAACGTCACGAATGGGTGATGCAATCGGAAATCCGGAATATGTCCATCGAGTGCGACCGGATTGGCGGAATTAATCTTTCTCAGGGGGTTTGTGATACAGAGGTTCCTCTGGTTGTCAGAAAAGGCGCACGGCAGGCGATGGATGCAGGTATCAATACGTACACGCATTACGCGGGATTGATAGAATTGCGCGAGGCTATCGCGAAAAAGCAAAGACAATTTTACGGGATGGATGTCGATCCGGAAAAGGAGATAATCGTCAGTGGCGGTGCTACCGGTGCATTGTATTGCGCCTGTCTTGCGCTGCTCAATCCGGGCGATGAGGTGATTCTGTTTGAACCGTTTTATGGCTACCATGTTCAAACGCTGGTGGCGACTCAGGCGGTGCCCGTTTTCGTCCGCATGAATCTTCCCGGATGGCACTTTTCGGTTGCAGATCTTGAAGCAGTCGTTACACCCAGAACGCGCGGCATCATGATAAACACACCCGCGAATCCGTCCGGCAAGGTTTTTTCAAAAGAGGAGCTTAATCTTTTAGCTGCCTTTGCGGCAAAGCATAATCTTTTTATTTTTACCGATGAAATTTATGAGCACTTTCTTTATGGAGATTGCCGGCATATTCCTCCCGCTACACTTCCGGGGATGAAAGAAAGAACCATTACGATTTCCGGCTTGTCCAAAACTTTCAGTATTACAGGGTGGCGAATAGGTTATTGCATATGCGATGCCCAGTGGTCGACAGCGATTGGTTTTTTCAATGATCTGGTTTATGTATGTGCACCTGCTCCGTTGCAATCAGGTGTTGCCAAGGGTCTACAAAAATTGAATTTTAATTATTATCGAAGCCTCTCTAGGATTTACAAAAAGAAAAGGGATAAGATTTGTGATGCGCTTTTCAAGGCGACGCTCATACCTATTATTCCGGACGGTGCCTATTATGTCCTGGCGGATATCAGTTCTTTGCCGGGGAACAACAGTAAGGAACGCGCGATGTATTTGCTTCGGGAAACTGGCGTTGCGTGTGTGCCGGGCGAGGCTTTTTTCCATGACGCAAGCGGTGAATATCTGGCCCGTTTCTGTTTTGCGAAGGATGACAATGTTCTTGCCGAGGCATGCCGCAGGCTGGCTTCGTTGAAGAACTTATAAAAACTGAAAAAAGGCCGCTTGTTGTCCGAATTGATTTAATAGCTTTTTAGCGGAAGATGTACCTGAATTGGTAGTGACACAGGATCGTAAGGAAATAGGTTCCGTGGATATCGTGTCGGTGCTTACGAAGGTGGTGCAGGAACAGCAGGGGTTTATTCAGGAGCAACAGAAGAGTATCCTTGCTCTTAGAGAAGAGTTAAATTATATTAAAGAGAAAGTGAGATAATCAGCATTGAGTTTATAAGAATTAACTTTGAGGCAGAGTCAGCAATGGCTCTGCCCTTGCTTTTTCTGGTTTCGCTTTTACGTAACATTGTAATCCAAAAGAAAACACAAAATCCTCTTTAGAGGGATTGATAATTTTTTATATTAAAGATATAAGCAACCATTCCCATTGCATTTCATTTTTTTAGCAGTCGCTGTTTACTCGTATGACTTAGTTTCATTTGTTACGCAAAAGACAATTATAAATAATAAAGGAGGAGATGATTATGAAGACTAAATTAATGATTTGTGCAATGTTTATGATGTTATTGGTATTTACGGGAAGCGTTTTGGCAGCACCCCCCCCTACCTACAATCCCAACACACTCTACGGCACAAGCGCAGGGGTTAATACTGATACGGACTATTCCGATACCTTTATCGGGTATCAATCCGGATACACAAACAACTCAGGTACTGACAACACCTTTCTTGGGAATAAAGCCGGCTACGCAAACGACCTAGGTAATAGTTTCAACACATACATAGGGAGTCAAGCAGGCTAAATCGCTACATCTGCCTTCAGCACGTTCGTCGGTTATAGTGCCGGCTTAAACTCCATAGGTCAACTTAACACCTTCGTTGGTGCTAACGCCGGCGCCTTCAACGCCTCCGGTTACAATAACAATTTCTTTGGTTATCAAGCAGGATATTTCAATTCAACAGGTATCGACAACACTTTCATAGGTTATCAAGCCGGCTATGGCCAATATGGCCTTACCACAGCCAACTATAATACATTCATCGGAAACAGGGCAGGCTACAATAATACAACCGCATCCGGCAACGTCTTCATAGGGTATTATGCCGGCTACACCAACGAGATCGCTACCGGCAACACCTTCGTCGGGTTTTCTGCCGGTACCCTCAGCACCGGTAGCTCCAACACCTTCATCGGGCATTTAGCCGGCAACGCCAACTCTACGGGTAACTACAATACCTTCATTGGGAAAAATGCCGGAATATATAACGACACCGGTGCGTATAACACCTTCCTCGGGACCAATGCAGGTTACACTAACGTAACCGATGCCAACAACACCTTTATCGGATATGGTACCGGTTACACCAACAACGGAGGCAACAACAACACCTTCATGGGGACGAATGCCGGTTACTACACCAGCACAGGAATCCGTAACACCTTCGTTGGGGCTTCTTCCGGAACAAGTAACACAACCGGTTCCTATAACTCTGCCCTGGGATTCAGTTCCGGCAGTGCCAACACCACCGGACAATACAACACCTATT
>DJVN01000276.1 GCA_002441205.1 Syntrophaceae bacterium UBA6255
GATTCCACATGCAGGGGATGCAGGGCAAAGAAAGCGGCAACAAAGGCGCTTTTCCAGATTTCATGGGTCATGCGGTGAAAGAGAGCGAAGAGCAGCAGCGTGCTGAGGATATGCAGGATAAGATTGGTGACATGATAACCGCCGGCGTTCAAACCGTAGAGCTGATAATCGAGCATCAGGGACAGCCAGACGAGCGGATGCCAGAAGTCGGCATAAGTTGTACTGAAAGCCCAACGGAGGCCATCTGGAGAAATTCCCGATTTTATATTTAAATTTTCTGTGACATAAACATTGTCATCAAGATTGACAAAATCAAATTGATGCACCTGCCAGTAAACGGCAAGAACAGTCACCGCCAGGGCGATGTAAATGATAAGCTTTTTTCTGTGTTCATTCATATGTATCCCGTGATCTTTGTCGTTTTGAACTCCTGAAGTATGAAATTTCTGTATTTCGCGCCGGCACGTTATGATTTAGCGGCATAATCGTGCCTTCATTGCTTTTTCCAGTGTCGCACAGTTTCCCAGGTCGCATGCTTTTCGGGCGTCGCGGCAACCGGCTTCCCGATTGCCTGTATTTAAATAAACGGCTCCTCTGGCGTTGTATGCATCCGCATAATTATTTTTCAACCGGATGGCGGTTGTGAAATCATTCAATGCCGGTTGATAATGGCCAATTTTCGTGAAGAGAAGGCCGCGATTGTAATAGGCAATGATATAATAGGGATCACGGCGGATCGCTTCGTGGAGGTCTTCTATCGCCATTTTATAATGTCCCGCCTGAGCGTATAGATTGGCTCGATTATTATAAGCCTTAATGTAAGACGGATTAATTAAGAGGGCTTTGCTGAAATCATGATGCGCCTCTTTATACATGCCGTATCTCAGGTACACAACGCCACGATTGTTATAGACACTGTCCTGAAAGGGCTGAATCATAATCGACTTATTAAAATGCTCCAGCGCCTCTTCGTTTTTATTTTTCTCAAGATAAGCAAGCCCCAAATGATGATGGGCCAACGCATTATTTTTTGTTGTCCGCAGTGTGTGGCTGAAGACAGCAATACTGTCCTTCCAGTAACCGCACTGGTGCCAAGCTAAAAACGCCAGAAGAATAAGATGGATGGTTGCCGCCGGAAAGAGGATGGTTTTACGCGCGTTTTCACGTCGGAAGAAGAGAGGTATTCCCCACGCCAGCATGATGCATAGTCCTATGGAAGGCAGATACGTATAACGGTCGGCTATGGCCTGAGAGCCGACCTGCACCAACCCGATCACGGGAATAAGCGTTCCCAAATACCAGAACCAGCCTGTAAACAGAAAAGGAATTTTCTTGATCGCATAAAGGACAGAGGCGGAAATGCATATAAGAATCATCAAAGAAACAGAAACTTTCCAGATGGATGGAGAAAAATTATAAGGGTAATACACCGCCAGATCAACCGGAAACAAGAATTGAACCAGATAGGACATATAAGACACAACCGCATTGCCGCTTCGCGTGATAAAAGATAAGGAATCCATGGCGGTAACCGTTCCCACTTTTTTTTGTGCCCAGAACGTCACAAAACTGGCGAGGATGATCAGGCCCATGAAGGGAATTTTTTCCAAGACAACTCGACCGGCAAGCGGAAAACGTTTTTCAGAAGCGCCGGAAAAAGGCTTTTGCCAGCGTTGTAAGGGCCAGTAATCAACGAGCAGCAATACAAAAGGCAACGTGACCATCATCGGCTTGGACATCAGGGCAAGCATGAAGAACAAAAGACAGATGACATAACGCGACAGGTTTGATCTTTCGGCATAAAAGGCGTAGGCATATAAAGTGGCCATGCCGAAAAACATGCTCAGGACATCTTTTCGTTCCGAAGCCCAGGCCACGGATTCCACCCGCAAGGGATGCAGGGCAACGAAAGCCGCAACGAAAGCCGAAGGCCAGATAGTATGCGTTGTTTTATTTAAAAAAAGAAACAGCAATACAACCGCTCCGGCATGCAAAAAAAGATTGACCAGATGATGACCGCCGGCTTTTGCGCCGAAAAGGCTCCAGTCCAGCATATGGGATAACCAGGTCAGGGGATGCCAATAGCTGAAGTAGGTGGTGGTAAAAGCCCAGCGGGCGGTCTCCGGATTGATTCCCCGCTGGATTTGATAATTTTCGGTGATGTATCCCGGGTCGTCAAAATTAATGAATTCATGTCCCCCGATCCGTCCAAAGACGGCAAGACACGAGATGATGAGTCCAGCGATGATAAGCGCTTTTATTTTCCTGCCGGTGATGGTCACTTTAGCAATTTCATCCGTCTTTTCGATTGACAACCCTTTTGTTCTTCTCTATACGGTAAGCTCATTTTTTAATTTTTTGGAAAGGGTTTTTCCTAATACCATAAATTCATCATGGATTTAATCATTTATTTCGTGGATTTTTTTCTTCATCTGGACAAGTATCTCGATCAGATTATTCAAATGTTTGGCGTCTGGGCTTATGTCATCATGTTCCTGGTGATTTTTTGCGAGACCGGTCTTGTGGTTACCCCTCTTTTGCCCGGAGATTCTCTTTTGTTTGCGTTGGGCGCTCTGGCCGCCCGGGGAACCTTGAATATTGAAATCCTGCTGGTGTCGCTGTGCGTGGCCGCCGTTTTGGGCGATACCGTCAACTATTCCGTTGGGAAATTTCTCGGCCCCAGGGTGTTTCATTATCCCGACAGCCGTTTTTTCAAAAAAGAATATCTGGTCAGAACGCATCAGTTTTACGAAAAACACGGCGGTAAAACAATTATCATTGCCCGGTTTATTCCCATTATCCGGACATTCGCTCCTTTTGTGGCCGGCATCGGCACGATGAAATACGTCCGCTTTATAACTTATAACTTTGTGGGCGGCATATCCTGGATTTGCGTATTTCTCCTTGCGGGTTATTTTTTCGGCGGCATGCCCGCCGTCAAAAATAATTTTACCCTGGTCATTATGGCCATTATCATTATTTCAGTTATGCCGGGCGTTTTTGAATACTGCCGGCAGAAATACTTTGTTTCACACCGTGAAAAATGAAAATGAACAATCCCGCCGCCAGCAGCGGGGTATCCAAAGGAACTTGCGCCCCAAGGGGCGGGGAATTGCATTGCCAATTTTACGCTTTTGGACTTTTCCCGGATCTGAAAATATTATAAAAAATTTGTCACGCAAATTATACTATTTTCATTGACTTTAATCTGCGGAATGGTTAGAATGCAACCGAAAGCTTACTAAAGGCAAACCGTACTGAAAAGACGGGACGCAAAGTTACTGGCCTACGTCCTGTGGGAGGATAGGGTGGCAGAACCGCTGAATAGCTTGTAAGAAGTCATTCCGCAGTCCTGCCAAATCCGTCAAAGTTGTTAAT
>DJVN01000302.1:0-6050 GCA_002441205.1 Syntrophaceae bacterium UBA6255
GAAAAACCGTGCTCGGCCAACACAGAAGCCCTGATTTCTCCTTCTTTTAAAGGATTGGCTCGCGTGACAACGGCGTTGCTGTCCATCGCGGTAATGTCAATGTAGTTGTCCTGTAATGTCAGGATGTCAACCTTGTCCACTGCTTTTAAATTGGTTTTCGTCATGACGCGAATCCTCCTTCATGATTTAGTGGTCACAGATATTTTCTCCAACTTGCAGTGTTCCTGCGAAATAATCAGTGATTAACTTCTCCGGCGTTTCGGAGGGAGCGCCAACGACAACCTGAATACCCTGTTGGGCAAATAACTGCTGGGCCCGCTGTCCCATGCCCCCGGCGATAATCATTTTGGCGCCGCGTTCAGCCAACCAGGGCGGCAGAAGTCCCGGCTGATGCGGCGGCGCGAGAAGCTCCTCGGTTTTGATAATTTTTTTCGTCTGCGGATCAACATCGACCAGCGCGAAACTATCGCAGTGTCCAAAATGCATGGTCAGTTTGCCTTCGGCTAATGGTATGGCAATTTTCATGATTCTTTTCTCCTTATGAATTTAATTTATTTTTTTTATCCAAGTCTTTTGTAATCTCATCAATGATTTTTTGCATGATTTCCCCTGTGGGCGTTTTCGATGAATGATAAATAAAAACCTTACCCGAGTCGCCGGATTGGGCGATGCCTGGATCCATGGGAATAGCGCCAAGAAAAGGCACATTCATATCCTTCGAAATTTTCTTGCCGCCGCCTGTGGGCAGAATCTGCGTAACTTCTCCGCATTTGGGGCAAACAAAACCGCTCATGTTCTCGATGACGCCGACCACCGGCACATCGAGACGTTTGCAGAAGCTAATGGATTTGCGCACATCCACCGCGGCTACTTTCTGCGGCGTGGTAACGATAATCGCTCCGTCCAGCGGCTGAATTAACTGACACAATGACAGGGGTTCATCACCGGTGCCCGGAGGAGCATCCACTATCAAATAGTCTAAATCTCCCCAATAAACATCTGTCAGAAATTGTTTGATAACATTCATTTTCATCGGTCCTCTCCAGATGACAGCGTCATCCTGATTTTGCAGCAAAAACCCAATAGACATAACTTTAAGGGCGCCGAATTCAACAGGAAAGATTTGTCCGGTATTCCCTTTGATAGTTTCATTTTCCAGACCCAGCATGGTTGGTACGCTGGGGCCGTGAATATCCACATCCAGCAGGCCGACCCGAAGTCCATTAAGCGCGAGTGCCGTGGCCAGATTGACCGCAACCGTGCTTTTGCCGACACCGCCTTTACCGGAAAGTACGACTATTTTTTTCTGAATACGGCACAGCGTCGCCTGTAATCTGCGGCGATCGGCATATTCTTCCTGAGTTTCATCTTTTTTCTGTTTTTTTGCCGAGCAGTCGGAATCACCGCACGTATCACATGTTTTTTTCTCTTCCACTATTATATCCTCCTTTTTATTGTGAAACTCAAATTTCATAAACGCAGTGCATTGAAATTTGTAAGTTGAACAATCCCGCAAAGCGGAGGGTATGAAACACCAAATTTTGCTTTGGGGTTCATCCCCGTGATTTTTGTTTATTGAGATAATCCTCACAGGCCGCTTTCAGAGTATTTACTGCCAGAAGAGCGCAATGCTCGTGATCCTTGGGAAGGCCTTCCAGAACATTAAGAACATCCTGTTGACTTATTGCTTTGGCTCCCTCAATTGATTTCCCCTCGGCCAGACAGGTTGTCACGCTGCCACTGGCAAGCGACGGTTCACATCCGTCAGTTGTAAATGATATTTTTTTTATTTTACTATCCTGTACCTTCAGCCAAAATTCCATTGTCGTACCACATGGACCGGTAATTTTTGCGTATCCGTTAAAATCATCAATAGCACCCTTATTATGCGGGGTTTTGGCGTGTTTGTTTGCAGTAGCAAAAAATTCGGCCAAATTGACTAATTTACTCATTTTTACTTTTTATACCTCGTGAATATGTAAGTTATTCCAGAGTTGTCGAATATCGCCGGCGCTTGGTGCATCAATTTCCACAACCGCTTTTTGCTGAATCTGTGCCTGAGTTACCGCGCGATCATAGCGAATGCGTCCGGCAATGCGCGCGCCTAGATGGATAGCCTTTTCTTCAATGCGAGCGGTCATGTCGGGATTGATGTCCCATTTGTTGACACAAACGGCTGCCGGAATTTGAAAATGACGGGTAAGTCCCAGCACCCGTTCCAGATCATGCTCTCCCGAAACAGTCGGTTCGGTCACCACCAGAACCTGCGAAGCGCCGGTCACCGAAGCAATAACAGGACAACCGATGCCGGGAGGTCCGTCAACTAGAATCAAGTCATATTTTCCCTTCTCAGCCAGTAATTTTGCTTCCCTGCGTACAGTAGAAACTAATTTGCCTGAATTTTCAGCAGCCACACCGAGACGAGCGTGAACCATAGGACCGATACGTGTTTCGGAAACGAACCATTTACCACAAAGACACTCTGGAAAGTCAATAGCTTTTTCCGGACACATTTCCACGCATACTTTGCATCCCTCACAGGCAACAGGATCAACTGAAAATAAAAGATCCCCTTGAAAAGTCTGTTTGCGTTGAACCGCGTTAAAACGGCAAACATCTTCACAAATGCCGCAGCCGATGCAATCTTCCTGANNGGCGTCAGGACTAAATGCAGGTCCGCCGCGTCCACATCGCAGTCGCAGATGACCGGATGGCCTGCCAGTACTGCCAACGATGCCGTAACGCTTGTTTTCCCCGTTCCCCCCTTGCCACTGATGATTACCAGTTCTTTCATTTTATTTTTCCCTTACTATTGTTAAGACTGATTATCTATTGCTTTCTTTTTGTTTTCATTGGTTTCAGAACCTTCTTCCGGATAATAATTCCCCCAAATGGGATCATTTCCGTATTGCCGCCACCACCATCTGTTATAGTCTTCCCACCAATCAAGAATTCCGAACTCTTCTTTCATCAATAAAACAAAGGCTTTGTTAATTTCCTGCATTTTTGCATGCGCTTCTTCGCTTTTATTTATGTCCGGATGCCATATTTTGGCCATCTCCTTATATTTTTTTTTGACATCTTCAGCCGTGCCATTTTTAGGAATGCCCAATAACTTTCTTGCATTATCTACGTCACGGTTACGGCTCATGGTTCATTCCTCATTCCCGCCGGTTCATTTTTCCGGCCGTTGATGACATAAAGGACCGCCTTGCGTGGATCATTACTTTCAAATATTTTCTCGCCTTCAATTCCAAGAATATACTCTGTTTGTATGGAAAATAGTTCAGACATAAAATTTTCAATTTCATTCAAGTTTGTGTGTCTGATAAAATTTACGTATGAATCAGGCTCAAGGCGCATTTTTTTAAAAAAATCAGATTCCGGGTTGAGCAGCATAGCGATGATTTTGCCTTCCGGTCGCAAAACATTAACCGAACGTTTCAGGGCTTTTTTATAATCTTCTATGAATTGCAGTGAAGCAACATAGATGACGGCATCGAACCCGGCATCCGAAAAAGGCATATCTTCTGCCCGGCCGGCAAAGGTTCTGACACCGTCCGGCGCGCATTTCAAAGCTTCGGCGGAAATATCCAGCCCTGTTACGTTAAAACCCAGTTTGCTTAATTTGCCTTCAATCATTGCCGGTCCGCAACCCACACTTAAAATGTCGCGGCTACCCTTAAGGTGTGAAACAAGGAAATCTGTTTCAACTTGGAAAATATTCTGCCAGAATGTTGCGAGGCATGTTTCCACATATTTTCTTGTTTCCTCAGTGCTTTTCATTTTCTAACCCTTGTATTTTTATAAAACATCGATTCTTTTTCTAAAAATTAAGCCGTCACAGGAACAGCAATAATCAGATCTTGCATTTCGCTCTGATATTCTTTCATGGTGAACCCGCGTTCGATGAGGATCGTCTTCGCATCAGCCAGGGTACCGCCGCTTACTTCGTGGCGCCTTCCTTCGCGTTCGTGAATCTTGTCCAGTATCGCGAGCCCCTTTTCGTTAAAATCACTCAATACGATTTTACCACCAGGCGATAGAATTCGGGTAAATTCATCACAGACCTTACGGACAGAGGGAAGATGATGAAACATATTCACAGCGAAAATCACATCGAAAAAACCGTCATCGCAGGGGATGGATTCAACATTCGCTACAAGGAAAGTCACCTGCTGCTGCAACTGGTGATATGTCAGATTAAGCAGGGCAAACCTCTGCTCTGTCTCGGAAATATCCAAAGAGAAAAATTTGAACCCCGCCCGCGCCAGAGCGAGCGTAAAATATCCTTTCCCCGTACCGGCCTCCAGAATATTGCCCGAAAAGGGTTGGGCCTTTTCAATAATGAAAGACCTTTCTTTATCAATATCGTACCCGTATTGTCTATAAAGCTCGATTCGTTCTAAATAACGTTTATGATTATCAATTAACTCTTTTTCAGTCATATTTTTTGTTACTTCTTATCGGATTTTTTCGTTTCTTCTGTTTCTAGCTGGGCAAAATAATCAGTTATCTTTTTATAGTTTTCATTGGCGTATGCTTTAAAATATTCGCGATTCTTTTTATAAGTTTCGCCCCATTCATTAATTATCTTTTTGCCTTCATCTGAGACAAAAGGAGACTTTTCCAGAAGGCGAAAAAAATTATTTTCGGTTTGATCAATAAAAAACGTCATAGTTTTAAAGGCGTTATCAAAAATATTTTTGTTAAGATCCCTTAATTGTTTCATAATTTCTTTTGAATACATATTTAATCTCCTTAAATTAAAAAATGTTTATATTTAATTATTTCAAAACGGCAATAATATCTTTACCACCTTTTACTTTGTCATCAAGTTTTACTTTGATTTCCGAATTTACAGGCAGGAAAATATCTGCCCGTGAACCGAAACAGATCAGGCCGTAACGCTCGCCTTTTTTGACAACATGACCGGGCTGGACATAACAGATGATGCGCCGCGCCAGTATTCCGGCAATCTGTTTGACGAGTATTTTTCTGTTTCCATCCTTAATAATCATCGCCGTCTGTTCATTTTCCAGCGACGCTTTTTCCAGGGCGGCTATGTGAAATTTCCCCGGGTTGTACTTTACGCTTTCGATAATGCCGCCGACCGGCGCGCGATTCACATGCACGTTAAATACGGAAAGAAAAATGCTTATTTGTTTTACGTCCTGATGCAGATAATCGTTGTCATGGACATCTTTAACAACCACAACCTTGCCGTCGGCCGGTGCTACAACCAGGTCGTCACCTTGAGGGATGACACGCCGGGGATCACGAAAAAAGAAAAGCATAAATAAAGCAATGGCCAGCGATATAAAGCCTGCGATAATCCATTCCAGCAGAAATAGAACAATGGTCAAAACAGCCAATGGAATAATCAGCTTCAATCCCTCGAGTGCTATGGGTATTTTATTATTTTTTATCATGGATAAAACCTTTTTATTCTTTTTTCCCCGATATTTTATAAAACAAGTTATGGTTTGATCGTGTTGTTGAAATAGCCTTGTCTTCGAGAAGTCTTTGAATCCTTTTAACCGCATCATGCGGATGTAATCCCAGTCCCAGGCAAATTCCTTCAAGTGTGCACGGCCTTCTGGCCAGCAGATTTAAAATATCGGCGTTGGTTGTATCTGATGCGGCTGAACCGGAAAGATCGGCAGATGAAACGTTATCGAGAATATCCACGGGGCAGGAAAATAAACCGGCAAATTTTCTCATTTGTTTTATATCCACGGCACAGGCGAAGTCTTCGTATGCCGGACGGTTTACCGTGTTAAGCTGAACTTTTTCCATGCCGGCCATTTTTGCCAGTTCAGCGATTTTTTTTACTTCCGCAGTTAGTCCTGTGACTCCGGAAATCAAAAGCACTTCCAGCCACACACGGCCTTTAAATTGCTTTGAAAAAGCAATAAGTCCCTCCGTCATAAGATCAAAAGTAATATCCGCATGCGGGCGGTTGACGTAGTGAAACAACTGTTCATCACCCGCATCCAGCGAGGGAATGACCAGATCCGCCTGCATCAGAGCCTTGCGCACTTCCGGCA
>DJVN01000302.1:6095-11615 GCA_002441205.1 Syntrophaceae bacterium UBA6255
GCCCGATTCCAATTTTTCTTTGAGTTCTTGCAGAATATCATTAGCCGGAACATATTCCTTCCTTTCGGTTGTTTTATTGGTCGTTTTTCCCAGTTGACAATAAATGCAGTCATACGTGCAGGTTTTGTGCGGCACCAAATCAACGCCCAGAGATCTCCCAAGCCTTCGCGACGGCACAGGTCCATATAGATATTTATAGCTTTTTTCATTCATTTTAGTCTCCACAGGGAGCTTGACCGCATCGCTGCTTTGCACCGCAACAGGTCGTTCCCGTTTCTTCAAATGAACAGCTTTTTGCGGTATCGCGCATACTGACACCGGCTGACTTCATTATAAAACCACTGCCGCCGCTTATCAGCCGTTGTACTTCGCCCTTGCATTCGGGGCAGACCGATACAGGCGAGTCATTTATGCCTTGCTGTTTTTCAAAACGCAGACCGCAACTGTTGCACTGATATTCATAAGTGGGCATTTTACTTCAATCCTTTCTTTTTCAGTTCAGTTATTTTCTCTATAAGGTTTTTAAAAATATTCTTGTATTGAGGAAGCGCATCCACCATCAGTATTCCCCTTGAATAATTCTCGGCAATTTGCCGGTCGTCGGGAATTTCCATTAAAATCGGGATGCTTTCTTTTTTACAAAATTCATGAACACGGTCATCACCGCTGCCCACCCGATTGATGATTACTCCGAAAGGCAGATTCAGTTCTCTGACCATGTCCACGGCCAGTTCAAGATCGTTCAGACCGAACGGTGTCGGCTCCGTAACCAGCAATACGACATCTGTTTCGCGGATGGCCGCGATAACCGGGCAGGAGGTGCCGGGCGGTGCGTCGAGAATGGCTGCTGAACCTTCGGGTATGGCGTTTTTCACGGCACGAATGAGCGGAGGGGCAAGCGCCACGCCTACATCCAGTCTTCCGGTTATCAGGGTGATATTATCCATTTCTGATGTTTCAATCACACCGATACGGCGGTCTTTCTCTGAAATGGCTTTGGTCGGGCAAACCAATGTGCATCCGCCGCAGCCGTGACACATTTCCGGAAAAACAAGTGGAGTTGTTCCAAATGTGACTATGGCTGAAAACTGACAAATTTTAGCGCACTCACCGCAACAGTTGCAGAGCTCTTCATTGACTTCCGGGACAGGGATCCCGATGACTTTTTCAGCGTGACCGGATGTTTTTAAAAATAAATGGGCGTTGGGTTCTTCCACGTCACAATCCGCCAGGACAATCTTATTTGTGAATACACGCGCCAGATTGACGCTGACAGTGGTTTTTCCGGTTCCCCCCTTGCCGGAGGCTACAGATATTTTCATACGGCAGTATCTCCTGTTTTTTTAATCCAAAGAAGCGGGAAAACGATGTCGCTGGTGCAGCAGGGAATCCAAACCGCGAGGAATAAAAACGCTGCGATCAGTATGGTGGTGAAGACATCAACGGACGTACCCAGCGCCATTAAAACGTGAAACAAGGAAGCCCATGTACTCAGAAGCACATGTCCCGCGTGGGGAATTTTGGTATGTGATATGATGTAGCCCAGAGCGATACCGGTAAGCGCGAGGGGATTTACCAGCCACCATTTTTCGATGAATCCCAAATGAACACCGCGGTGAGGTAACTCAAGCAACCATTCGCCGATATACGGAATCAGCGAATCACTTAATGTCGCGATTCCGATGGATCCGATATAACCGACAAGGATTGTTTTGAAAATTCCTTCATCGGAATGTATTCGGTACATGGCGGTTGTAACCAAAGCGCTTACCAGCACGTGCAAAGGATGCATCGTCCAGAATAATGCGGAAGAGAATTCCTTGGGAATCTGGAATTGAATGAAAGCCGCCATAATGACAATGCCCGTCACGGTGCCAAACATTGTGAAAGGCGCATGTAGTTTAAGTTCAGTTGCGATGATACCAGCTTTCATCAGGCATCTCCGGAAGAAGAATGAGTGGCTGTAAAATTATTTGTGGCCACGTAAGTTCCTACACAAAATCCCGAATGCAGACTAATGACAGGGCATTTGGTCCGAAACAGAAAAAAGATTTCACGCGGTTCATCGGACAGACTTTCAAAATTGCCCTGCCCTTTGGCGATAATCATATCGGCATTATCAAAGCAGCGGCGGAATTCATCCTTGCAATCGGGAAGAATCGTTCCCGGCGCGTCGGAGCCGTTATTTATGATTTCCGCGATATCATCAATGCCTGCCGCCAGCGCGTCGGATATGGTCGCATCGTTGATAACCGGTGCCCCCCGCACGGCTAGGGTAACTTTGGCGCCGGATAACTGTTCAATGAGCAAACGGTCGAAAAATATTTCGCCGGCGTTGTCGGCAAGATACAAAATGGTTTGTGCTTCTGAGACGGCTTTCTTGAAAGCTTCAATATCACCAAATATGGGTTGCATGAATGCTTTTTGAAGCTCCTCGTAAATTTCACCGTAGCCAATATTATTTTTTGCTCCCAGATCGATGATATTGCCTGTGATAGCATAGCGCACTGCCATGGTTAAGGGATCAGATGATGACGCGATATGTTTACGTATAGCAGGAATCAGCGCTGCCGCCATTTCATTTTGTCTGTTTTTAGACTCACGATAAGGATCGTCGGTCGGCAAAAGTTCACGGAGGCGCCGATGAATCATCTGTGCAGCGGCAGGCGGTGTCTGATTGAAATCAACATCACCGAGCCATTGTAATACATGATGCATGAGATTTTTCCGGTCTTCGTCAGAAAAAACGGACATTTTGACCGCATCTGCCGCCTGACGAACAAAACAGGGTATACAATCCAGAGATATCTTCACTTTCAGTAACCTCGCTTTCCTCGTTTCTCTGCTGTTTTATGATCAACGTCATCCTGCCAGCCGTTTTTCTTCACATTGTGAAGATCAAATTTGGCCGTGTAGGGCTTGATATCCAGCAGCGGTGTTCCGTCCAGAATATCCAAGCCATCGACATAAAGAATGCGGCCTTCAATCCGGATAAGTTCAACAACGCTAAGCCCTATAGAATTAGGACGGCCCGGGGCGCGTACCGCGAATATTCCTCGCTCTACATCCTGAAGAAAAGGTTTTACTTTAAGCTTTACAGGCGGTGCCTGATTGAAATGATAAATCAGGTAAATGTGCGAAAATTCATCCAGGTCGCACAAACCGTCTTGAAATTCTTCAAAAACTTCAACGCGCCCCTTGCAACCGCGGGCGTAAACAGGCTGAATGGGTGTTTTCTCGGCGATCGTATGTTCACTGTGGATGATTCCGATCGGCCGGTAAACAATTTGCTGATTATTCATACCCAGTGTCCATTTACATCGGCGGCCGAGGCATCGGTCAACTTGCCTTGGCGATATTGTTCAATGGCTTCTGCCACAGTTGCGACAGCGGTAGTGTTATAAATTTTTATTTTTGCCGCCTGCAGGACGCGAAACGCATTAGGACCGCAATGTCCGGTTATTACTGCTTTAACACCCAACTGTGCGACATTTTGTGCAGATTGAATTCCCGCGCCCTGCGCCGCATTGAGATTCTGTGCATTATCTACCACCTCGAAGGTATTGGTATCCATGTCGTAGATAACAAATTTCGGCGCACGTCCAAAACGACTGTCCAGCGGAGCGTTCAGATCACTGCCTGAAGTTGTAATTGCGATTTTCATTCTCGTTTCTCCTGTTTTAATCATAAATTGTTGCGGTGACGGCGTAAAGCGGCGACTTACACGCCATCACCGCGTGGCATGAATACAATCCATGCCTATGTATGTTATCCCACCGGTTGGAAATTATTTTTCTGCTTTTGCATAATTTCCCTTTCTTAAAATTTCACTTGTTGCGGCGACAGCGCGAAAAGCTTGAGAACCACGCCATCGCCGCAGTGCATGGATAAGCTCCATGCCGGCTATGGCAGAAGAGGCTATTTTTTCTGCACTTTTGGACTCAATTCTTCCAGAAGTTTTTTAATGGCCTCCAGGTCTGTTTGCAATATTTTCGCTTGATTATTAAGTGCCTGTTTCTCTGTTTCCGGGTCAGGATTGGGAGACGGTGCGGCCATACCGTCAAACCAGCATCGTCCCGGCGCGCCTGTGGCAAAGAAACGCTTGCGGTAGCCAAAACCGCCGCCACGTCCTCCAACGTTATTCATATAACCGGGCACTCCAAAACCAGCACAATACCCGGCTCCCCCTCCAGTCATCGGTCCCATTCCCATGGGGCCTGTTGCATCTCCCCTTGGCATAATATCAACCCTCTTTTCTTAATTTATTCTCTAATCATTGTTGTTCCGCACTGCGGACACTTCTTTTGTAAGCAGGGTACTCCGCGTTCGTGCGCTTCGCGATACCCGCATTTAGTACACACACAATTACCACCTACACCTGCCGCACGTGAACCGCCCATGCGGCCTCCACCTTGGCCACGGCCCTGTCCCGTTCCTTGGCCTCCCGTACCTTGACCGCTACTCATCCCTCTACCACGACGATTGTTACTATTCATAAAAAATCTCCTTTATGACTGTTAAATTTCTTTAAAAAACAAAGACAGCCGCTGCCAGCACTGTTGTATATTTACCGCTTTTTAGCACGCTCGACTGCGTCGTATTACGTGTGCCGACTATTTTGCCGCTAATCTTGAACAACTTCTTTTTTTCATCCCAACTTTCATCGACATTGAAATCAATGCCCAAAGTGGACACCAACATGGCCGCCGCTAAATCTTCAGCGTAGTCGCCGGTTTGTCTTTCCGTGTAACCGAAGGCATGATGCTCGCTGATGTAACCGTAGGTTCTCTTATCAAAGGGAATCGCGCAACCGACAGATGCGGAAATCAAACGATGAGGCTCGTTACTGCAGCAACGACTCATCACGCAAAAGGTGATGGCGCCCGGTAAAAGTTTTTTCAAACCTTCCGTTCTGGAGATAACCTTGCAGTGAGGAGGTAAAATACTCGAAACCTGAACAAGATTGCATTTTTCGATACCGGCGTCGCGCAATGCCAGTTCAAAAGAATGAAGCTGCTCTTTGTGCGTGCCTACGCCTTTGGTGAAAAATAGTTTTTTAGGAATGTACTGATTCAATGTATTTTCCTCCTTTTGAAATGTCTCTGATGCGCCAATTTCACGAAAAAACGCGTGAAGTCGCCGGTAAAAAATTAGCCCATCAGAGCCTTTGTTAATAAAACAATACTTGCCAAGGGCTCCTGCCCGTAAACAGGCGTCACAGATCCGGAAAAAGTCATTAAAATCGTCAAATATCCCAATAAACCGAAGAGCAGTAACGGCAGCTTATTTAACTTGAACATCGGGAAACTGACCTCGCCAAGAAAATACAGCCACATCCGGCGGCGCTTTTCCCACCATGCTGAAGGCACCTCATAATTAATCAAAAAAGTCAGAATTAACGTTGCCGAAAACGCCAGACAGAAAGGACAATAAACTTCGTTTTGCACTTGAAAAGCATACAGGTGAATTTCAACGCCCAATCCTGCAGCCAACAGTGCCCGCACAAAAGAAGACTGATTA
>DJVN01000302.1:11625-17296 GCA_002441205.1 Syntrophaceae bacterium UBA6255
TCGCAGTAATCATAATAAGCCATCAGCCCTATGCCGATCAGCGAAAGAGCAATCGTCATGACGTTGCGATATTTTTTTATGCTTTCTAATATCTTTAGCATCGAGCTTACTTCCTTAAAATATTCCCGGCAATTTGTGTCACCATGTTTTTATCTCCATGGACAACGCGATCCGCGCATTCTGTTGCGACCGGCTCCGGCCCAGCGACCCCGACAGCCCGGAAGAGAAAAAATAGCTTGTTCCAAACGGTTGTTTTGATAGGCAGTCCAAACATCCTCCACGGAACCCCGAACAAAAGCAAATACGCGCATACCCAAAGAACCAAGTAGATTTTCAAGAGGCCTGGAAATGGCTCCGCAAATTAAAACATCAATGTGCCGTTCTTTCATTTCGCTGGCCCGTCCCTGAACATCGGTAGAGATCAATTTGATGGTTGTTCTCTTGCATCCGCCTGTTCCGTCAGGTTCAAAAATCAACAATTGATCCGCCGAATCAAAAACAGTGGAGATACAATCTTTCCATATTGACAGAGCAATCTTCATATTGTTTGAACCTTTCCAATCTGCCTGAAAATGTCATTCCTTTTCATGTGAGTAGTAAATTGCAAGGAAAGTGCCAATCGATACTTTTCAAATATTAATCAATAATTACAATTGTTTAATAAATACATGAATCTTTATAAAGTTATGGATTGTCGTAAATATGCAACTATAAATGCGACTAAGTTGCAATAATGCGACAAGTCAAGAGGTCTTCTTTTTTTGTGTGAACCAAATCAGAGAAATGAATGAATCGTTTTTGAGGCGGTTGATTCGCTTCCGTACCGGTTTCAGGCTTCCTTCATTTTTCCGCGCAATGAATGCAGATACCCACGGGTAATTTCGACGTTAACAAGCTTGCCGACCAGTTCCGGGCCACCTGTAAAATTGACGATTTTCCAGGAGCGTGCCCGTCCCATCATGTCCTGTCCGGAATTTTTGCTGTAACCTTCTACAAGCACCTCCTGAACACTTCCTTCCAATGCCGTATGTTTTTCCTGTGTGTGTCTGTTCTGCAAATCCTGTAAATCTTTGAGTCTCCGATTTTTTTCATCTTTCGGAACGTCATCCGGCAACTTTTGGGCGGCCGTCCCCATGCGCGCGGAGTATTTAAATGAAAAAAGCAAATCAAACCGGAGCTTCTCCATTAAATCAATAGTCTCCCGGTAATCTTGTTCGGTTTCACCGGGGAACCCGACGATAATGTCGGATGTAATACTGATGTGCGGGCAGACGCATCGCAGTTTTTCAACTTTTTCCAGAAAATTCTCGGCGGTATAGCCTCGATTCATCCGTTGCAAAATACGATCGGATCCCGATTGAACGGCCATATGAATGTGTTCGCATAATTTCGGCACCCCGGCAAAGCAGTCAATCAACTCATCGGACAGGTCTTTGGGATGCGATGTGGTAAAGCGGATTCTTTCTAAACCGTCAATATCATTTATTCTTTTGATGAGTGAAATAAAATTGCTTTCCTGATTCAACTTCCTCCCGTAAGAATTTACATTCTGTCCCAGAAGCGTCACTTCCTTGACGCCATGCTGAACCAATCTTTTTATTTCATCAATGATGTCATCCGGCGTCCGACTCATTTCCGGTCCGCGAAGATAGGGTACGACGCAATACGCGCAATAATTGTCACACCCCTGCATAATGGAAACAAAGGAACTGATTGCGCCCGGAGGAGGAGGCGCAAAAATATTGAGGGAGGTTATTCCCGCCGCAAAATCAGTGCGTGTGATTTTCCGTCGCTTTTCCTGAACAGCGGCAACCATTTCCGGCAAACGATGAATATTGTGGGTGCCGAAGACAAGATCGACATCGCGCACCCGGCTGTAAACTTTCTTGCCCCAATGCTGTGCCAGACAGCCACCGAAACCAACGATCAAGTCAGGGTTTTTCTGTTTCAATCGGATTAAACGTCCCAGTTCGCTGAAAGCCTTTTGTTCCGCCTTTTCCCGAATGGAGCAGCCGTTAATCAGTATCAAGTCCGCTTTTTGCGCGTCATCGGTGAGCGTGTAGCCCATGTCCGCGAGCAGAACGGCCATTTGTTCAGAATCATGCACGTTCATCTGGCAGCCGAACGTTTCAATATATAAATATTTATCTTTCATTGATCTCCCGTCGGATCTATTGGATGGTCATTATTATTTCACCCTCTGTTAGTCAACCCATTTTTCAGAATAAGCCTGTAAGGTTCTCATCAGGATGACATGATGAATTTGTTATTTTCTCTCTTCGATATTTTGTGCTAAGTCATGAATGAACAAAACCTGCCATTTTTGATAAGGGGAATGAACGCTTCTTGGAAATGGCAAGTTAAGATACGGAGGGATTTTTTATGGCAAAAGTCACNNGAAACGCTGCTCATTTCCGACCAGTATTTCGGCAAAACGCTGGACAATTTGATAGAAAATCCTAAAATAGCGCTGACCTGGTGGGGCGATAAAGACGGTTTTCAGATTAAGGCTGATATTACGATTCACACGGAGGGTGATATCTTCAGGGAAAATGTCCAATGGGTAAAAAGCATCAAGGAGACGTTGAATCCGAAATCGGCCATTGTGGCAAAAATCACCGCTGTTTATACCGTTAAAAGCGGAACGGATGCCGGTAAAAAGATTATCTAAGACTATATATGCCGGTTTGATTTTGAAGCAAAGAGGAGTTGGAAAATGAGTGAGAAACAAACAAAGAATGAAGAACAAATCACACAGGAAATGATTGATCTGCTGATGGAAAAAATAACAGGCGGCCTTTCCGAAAAAGTTATTGATTACGGAAACGATCCGAGAAACTGCGGAACGCTTGAAAAAGCGGATGGCTACGCCAAAATAAAAGGACCGTGCGGGGATACCATGGAGATGTTCCTGAAAATCAGAAACGACAAGATCGTGGACATTTCCTATACGACTGATGGATGCATGACTTCTCACGCCGCGGGATCGGCCGCAACGGTGATGGCGAAGGGGAAACCTGTCAGGGAGTGCATAAAAATCAACCAGAGCTCCATCCTAGAACATCTGGGCGGCATGCCCAGGGATTCGGAGCATTGCGCCCTGCTTGCCGCCAATACCTTTCATAAAGCCTTGCGTGACTACGCAATAGGCAAGAAAAAATGAGCATTGTATCGTACCCGAAACGTTGGCAGACATGATTCACGGTTGCCGAACATCCATCAATGACTGGTTTGAACGTTACGTGAACCGTTATCGTAACGCCGACAGTGCCTTGCCCGCCGCACTGGAGATGAAATATCATCACAGCCGGCGCGTGGCTGACAATCCTCGCTTGATCTCTGAATTTTAGAACGCCTTGACAAGGAACAATGATCATGATGCATAACGGCCGACAACATCAAAAGCGTTCAGTCATAAAAGTGATTTGTGACAATTATACCACCCGTGATGATTTGGAGGCTTCCTGGGGTTTTTCCTGCCTGATCCGGTATCAGGGTCGAACGATTCTCTTTGATACCGGAAGCGACAGCGTTGTTTTAGAACAGAATATGGCCAGGTTGGGCATCGACCCGGCCGGCCTTGACCTTCTGATGATTTCACACCAGCACTGGGACCACACCGGCGGCATTTATGCCATTCTCAATGCCAATCGAAATCTCAGGGTTTTTGTCCCGTGTTCGTTTTCTGCTCACTTCAAGTCGGATTTGAAACGGTACGGCGCTCAAATCATTGAAGTTCAAGAGGCGCACGAAATCCTGCCCGGTTTTTTTACCACAGGCGAATTGGAAGGCCTCCTGCCGGAGCAGGCGGCGCTTGTGAGAACGTCCTCGGGTACGCTGATTATCACCGGCTGCGCTCATCCGGGAATTGTCAGCATCGTTGAAACTGCCAAAATCATTTTGCCAAAGGATGAGATTGCGCTTGTCATGGGCGGGTTTCACTTACTCCACTATTCGGATGATGATATTCTGCAAATCATTGCACGGTTTAAAGATGCCGGTGTCCGCTATGCCGCGGCATCCCATTGCAGCGGCGATAGAGCACGAAATCTTTTTGCCCGTGAATATGGAGATCATTTTATTTATCTCGGCGCGGGCAGTGAGATTATCCTGGAAAATCTCGCTTGACGTTACGAAGATCGCGACCGCGATCAGCGGCCTTTCATACCTCAGGTGAATCTTTCTCCGGAAACTCCCGCGGACGATGAAGACTCGGCGGAAAAGACGGAAGGCGGTTTTTCCGTAATTTAATATTTTTTGTTCACTTTGCGACTCATTTGGTCTATGTTTCAACATAATTTCTTCCGGTGAAGAGGCAATGGCGTGACGAATATTAGATCTTGGGGTGGGTGGCATGAAAGTGAAAAACTTTTTCAGCCTTGTGGTGATGTTTTCCTTGTTGTCAGCTTTTGAGGCAACGGGTAGCACGAATACATCTTACGCCCTTGCGATATAGCAAAACGACCTTGAAGGACACCCTGACCTTGCTATGTATATAAAAATTTAGAAATGCGGGACAATTTGAAGGTTACGGTTGCCGCATCTGAAAGGGAAAGCATTATGTCTGTTATTTTGCCAAAACAAGCGGGAACGCCGGAAGGCACATTGCTTTTTCGCGAGTCGGAAGAAATAACCAAACTCAGCGAAGGAGTAAAAATTTTCAATTCCCTGAAGAAAACGCTGGATTACTATGGCGGGGTGGGTTTGGCCGCGCCGCAGATCGGAATTTCCAAGAAAGTATTCATCGTAAATCTCCGGCCGGAAGGAAAAAATTCCGATTTGCCGGATATCGGGCTTAAAGCGTATATCCATCCGGAAATCCTCGGTGTTTCTGAGGAAACCAATGTGCATGCGGAAGGATGCTTAAGCGTTTTTTATGCCACCGTATATGGCGAAGTTGCCAGACCGAATTACCTGAAAATTCGCTATACGGATTTAAAGGGGAACGAACATACCGATGAAATTTCTCATCCTTTTCATGCGCGGGTGATCCTGCATGAAAATGATCATCTCCACGGAAAAATATTTTTACAGAGGATGAAACAAGAAGATTTCTCCCGGTTACACTGGGAGGAAAATCTGGACATCAGAAAAAACGTTTAAAAATATTGCCGGTGTCCTGAAAAGCGGAGGAACAAAGAATTGTTCAAAGGTTAAAAACGTAACGAACAATAACGCAATGATCTCAGTAAAAAGATTCCGGAGAAAAAAATGATCAGTAAAAGTTACATTGACGCTTTTGTTCCCGCAGGTAAAAGCGATGAAGACTGCCTGAATTGCGGGGTATGCCTGCAAAAATGTCCCGTCATGAAAATGAGCAAGAAAGAATCCAAAGCCGAATTTCAAAGGCTTTTAAACGGCGAGGAAACACAACGGGTTTTAAACGAATGCACATTTTGTTACAGTTGCAATTCCTACTGTCCGCAGGGCTTGCGGCCCTATAATCTGATTATGGAGCGTATGATCGCCAAAAACACGAAAAACGGCACGACCGTTCCTCCGTATCTCAGTTACATGATGACCGGCAAAAGCGAATCCGGTTACTTTTTTGACATTTATAAAGTGGCGCCGAAAGCAGACCATGCCCTTTTGGATCAATGGACGAAAATACCACCCAAAGCCAAGGATGTTCTTTTTATCGGCTGCGTCGGGCGGACGTTTCCCCAGCGTC
>DJVN01000091.1 GCA_002441205.1 Syntrophaceae bacterium UBA6255
TCACTATAGGTGTATTGAAATTTGTTCGTCGAACAATCCCGCCATGAGCGGAGGGCATAAGAGACCGCCCTTTGGGGCGGAATTAGGATCCGGGGTTTGCCTTGGGATTCATAACCGTGATTTGTCGTCATTTCCATCTCATGTTTAAATTTTGGAAACATTGTGTCGAACAACGGCTTACAATGCCCACAATATGGGGACTCTTATATCACGGGCAAAACGACAAAGAGAACTAGTCAGGAATGTAAAAGTAGTATTGTTTGTTTTTGATGTGAGACTTAATAAAATATTTATTAATCATGAGATGACTATAGAGAGGATAATATTATATGTCAAGTAAAACCAGAGCGTGTGGTTTAAACGTTTTCGGCTTCAACTTCGAGTCTCATCATGTCTATATGATAATTGCCGAACTTATCCTTCAGGGATCTCGCATCAAAACCATCAATGATTTCTTCAATGAATTGGTTGCGATGATTTTCCGGTATCATATTTGTGAAAGCTATCCACACGGCTTCAATGTTTTTTCTCATTTCCGTTCTTCCATGGAAAAACGCGTCCTTGGGAATAAACTCCACACGTTTCTCGACAAATCCAAGATCTTTCAACCAAGTGTGGTAATCATCAATGCCGTAATAACAGAGAGTCGAGGAGACGCCATTGACAAAATAGTGGCTCCATTTTTCTTTTGATATGACATCAACGAATACCCGAGCCGCATTCACCGCGTTTCCCTTGCCGGCCATCTGGAATAATATTCTGCCATTCGGTTTTAAACTTTTTTTCACGCCCCGTAGTACGGCAACGTGATCCTGAACCCAGTGAAGCGCTGCATTTGAGTATGCCGCGTCGAATTCATTGTCAAAATCTATTTCTGTGGCATCCACGATCTGCCAGTCAACATTCGGATATTTGTTTTTCGGGAACCTTTTTGCGGCAAAACGGATCATTGCTGCCGAATTATCTATGCCAACGACATGTCCCTGCGGTACCCTTTTAGCGATTTCTATCGTCAGTTTTCCATCGCCACAGCCTATGTCCAGCACACTCTCCTTTCCGTGAAGCGTCAATTTCTCTAACAGCTCAAGCCCCCATTGAAATTGATGATGTGACGATTTTTTATAAGCTTTAGCATTCCATTTCATCATACAGCAGCCTCGCACGGATGTTTCGGAAAGACTCTTTCGTCTTTCCTTTGCAACTATTTCATTGATATCCGACATGCTTTCTCTTCAGAATCTGACCTCAAATCAATAATTTATTTTATCCCGCATTGTCAAGGAGATGATATCCTTTTAAAACTTAATCAACATGAGTTAACGGAAAACGGGAACACTTGCTTCTTAATGCGGTGGTTATCCATCTGTAATAAATACGACTTACCCCTCGCATTTTGTACTCTAAATATTATTGACATACAAAAAATCATTTATTATATTTTAGCTTAAGAAGAACTTCTCATAAATAGGAGGGGACCGTGCCATTAAAACGTAAAAGCACAATGCTTCACAAGGGGAAGGTCGTCACGATCCATAACTATGTTGGCATAAAGGAAGAGGAGATCGTACGGGCCATCAAAATCCTCACAGCCGACATCACGAACGGCACAGAAAAGGACATTTTATTAATGATTGACTTTACCGGATGCACGGCCAGCGTGGAAGTAGTGACGGAGTTCAAGAAGTCGGCTATTGAGGTCAAACCGTTTGTGCGTAAAATAGTCGCTGTGGGCGTTAAGGGTATGCAGGCTTTTTTATTGAACACGGTCAATCGCTTCGCTGCCATACAGGTGGATCCCTATCCCACGCGAGAAGAGGCTTTGGAAGCCATCGTGAAGGCATAACCGCTTCCAGCGCCGGAGACGAAACATGCGGCTTCTCAACCGATCGATAAAAAGGTTCGGATATTAATCATTAAACGTCTTGAAATTGAAACAAGAAGGAGAATAAAAATGTCGTGGTCAAAAACAGAAATAGTAACAACGGTTGTTATTGTTTTGTATCTAATTTCGTTATTTATGGTCATGTTAAAAGAATTGGGTATCTGGACACCATAAATTGACAATAAAAGAATGGATTCTCGGCAGTATCAGAACTGATTCCGCCTTTTTTCTTTTTTTGAACATTCATAATTTCTCAGTCCTGACCACTATATCATGCTGAGACTTGAATGGTGAAGTCAATAGCGCCACTTATTCGTACATGTTCATTTTGTTTTTAATTTTCTAAATAAGCATTAGGTCTTTTACCTATATGATTTATTGATCCGTCATCAATAATGCCTCATTTTTTCTATTTCAATAAAAATGAATAGTGCTATTATTGTAGCCGCATCTACAAAATCAGTTCAACGATTGGATGCTGAGCTTTTTCAAAAAGGAGCATGTTTATATGGAATATGAAAGTTTATTTTCAATAGAACTCTTAGATGAGGAAACAGGCGAGGTCGGGTTAATACCATCTGCGGAATTTTTATTTCACCCAAAGCATGTGCAGCTTGCAGAGCTTGAAGGTTGTTTGAGAATGTATGAAGAAGAACTAAGCAATATCAACAATTCGGAAAAAAGAAAGATAGTTTTCGAAAACTCGAAAGGTAAACACATCAATATTGATTCCGGGGAAGTTCAAATTGCTATTCTTGTTATCCGTAAATACATAAAATATTTAAGAGAAGGAAGAATTTAACAAGAAGGGAAATAAAATAGTTGTGAAAGCAAAAATGCTTAAAGATTAAAAGCATGAACAAAACTGAAGAAAACAACAAAAGATTTACCATGCTGATCAGTGTTCTGGAAAATTCATCGCTTTTTCGCGGTATCAACTTTGAGGCGGTGAAGTTCCTGTTATTGGACTGTCAGGTTCTTCATTTTAAGGAAGGAGAGGTGCTGCTGTCGAAGAACCAGCGTAATGATAATGTTTACGTCATATTATCCGGCAGCTTCCGCATTAATCTTATACAACCTAATGACCTTAAGATCGCGTCATTCGGCGAAGGTGAATGTCTGGGGGAAATGTCCGTCATTGATGGTAGCAGTACTTCGGCTAGCGTCATCGCAAACATTGATTCCAGTGTTTTACAAATTCCCCACAGTGTTCTCTGGTCAATGCTCAGCGCTTCGCATAGCATGGCGCAGAATCTTCTTCAGATACTCTCGCGGCGAATTCGCATCGACGACGAGATGCTTGTTGATGATTTTTACGAAAGGCGGGTTATGGAACAATCGGCCCAGACGGATGCATTGACAGGCTTACACAATCGGCGCTGGTTTGATGACGTCTTTGCAAGACAAATAAAGCGTTGCAATGAGGACCGTTCACCCTTTTCTCTGCTGATACTCGATCTTGATTATTTTAAAAGAATCAACGACAGTTACGGACATATTGCCGGAGATCGTGCGCTCATCGCCGTTGCCAATGTCCTTGCCAGTCAATTGCGACCGACGGACATTTTGGCACGCTATGGCGGTGAAGAGTTTGCCGTTGGGTTGCCCGACACAAAACTCGATGAAGCATTTACGATCGCCGAACGCTTAAGACGGGCAATTGAATTTCTTGCTCTGCCATTCCGATCCGGTGAACCCCTGCCCCACTTAACTGTTTCAATCGGGATTGCCAAGATGCAAAAAGGTCAGACGCCGGAAACTGTATATGCAGCCGCGGATGCGGCGCTCTATCGGGCAAAGGATGGGGGACGCAATCGTGTGGTTATTTAATTGTTTTCACATACGCGGCTTCCCGCAGGAGTAAATAATCAAAAAAATGAATGAACTTTAAATTAATGTGTGGTAGAAATTTACACAGGTTTTTGCTTAAACTGGTCCAAACAGCTTGATAAAGTCTTCTACACGATGCGGAGTCCGTAAATGGGAAATAGTGTGGAATATCAAATCACAACATCTGTGAATGATGGAATTCTTGAAGTTATCTTAACGGGCGAAGTAACAAAAGGTACCGTTGAAAAGTTGGCCATTGAAACGGCGGCTATCGTTATAGAAAACGGTTCTAAGAATATATTGGTGGATATCCGAACTCTCAAGGGGCGATTAGGGGTTTTTGAAACTTATGCCATTGTCAGAAATCCTTACGACAAACCCAAAGTGAACTGTGCTGTTGTCGACCTTCCGGAAAACGTTGAATCCATAAGGTTTCTTGAGACCACATCCCTTAACGCCGGTCTATTATTGAAAACTTTTATCGATATGGATGCGGCAAAAGCCTGGCTTAAGGGCATTAAAGAGAAGCGTTAACACGGATAAAAGCCATGCGGGAAGACAGTGCAAAAACGACCATTCTGAAAAGAAAGAAAAGTGAATCGTTATGTTGGAAAATAGATTAGCGACAAGACTGGAAGAGGGGATTGATGTTACCGTTTCGTTAATCTCCCGTAAAAAAAATCTTTCTAAAGAAAAAGTCATGTATAATTCTATAAAGGATTTTTCCGCATCTGGTGTTAGTATTCAAACCAATGTCCTGTTTCCCGTTGGCACTCTCCTCAATGTAAAATTCACGTTAAAATCTCTAAGAGAAAAGATAAACGCCATCGGCAAAGTAAAATGGGTTAGCGTCATTGTTGAAGATAAGTATTATGAGATGGGAGTCGAATTCGTCAATGCATCAACTTATGCACTCAAAAGAATTGATGAGTACATTTCGTGGAAGAAGAAGAATGAGAAGCCGAAATCCGCTTTAAGTATCCTTATCAACAAGCGCTTAATTCAGGAGTGAGTCGTCCGGCGGATTTTCTTCTTTTTAAAAAATGCTCTCAGGTCGTCCGTTTAACAAAAAATCAAAGTCCGGATATACATTGTCGGCAAGGAGCCATTTATGAAGGAATCATTGGAAACGATTAAGGCTGTTCTGAGCGGTTGGGTTGGCTTTGTGTTTGGCATAGGAGCCGCCGCAATCTTGTTATATGTGCTGTATTTAATCATCAAGGCAATCTTGTTTTAAGGGAGATTTAAATAATGAACAAACTACCGGCAACAAAAGCCATAACGGTCAGAGTATCGGAAAAAGAATTTAAGGCTTTAAGTGTTATCGCCAAAAAAACAGGACAATCTCTTTCCTCTACCGTTCGAAATGTAATCCACTATGATATTATCAAATATGCCGAAAAGAACAACGCATTGAGAGTTTTAATGAATGGAGATCATACATGTAAAAAGAAAAAAAAGAAGTAACGCCCCTTTGTCTTTTCATTTCCATTAATTTGTTTTCCTCAAAGCATCATCACAATTATGGCCCTTGAGCTCTGTATTTTACGGGCAAGAATTTCTTGACATACAAAAACGGACTTCCTATAGTATTTTTGTTAAGCAGTCATGTCCTATCAACTCAAATATTGTGAGAGGTGTACGATGGATTTAAACAAGAGATTTCCCCAAAAACGAATCATCATTACAGGCGCGGGCAGCGGTTTGGGTAAAGCTCTGGCTCTGGAATTCGCAAAAATGAAATGGAATGTTGTCATTGCCGAGATTAACGACAGCCGTGCACAGGAAACCGCTGATGAAATAAAAGCACTCGGCGCGAAGGCAATTGTTTCGCACTGCGATGTCACAAAATCGGCTGATCTTGAAAAAACTGTGGAAACCGCAAAAAAAGAATTGGGGGGAGTCGACATCATGATAAACAACGCCGGGGTTTCGGCAGGCGGATACATGGAAAAAATATCCCTCGAGGATTGGGAATGGATATTAAATATAAACTTGAAAAGTGTCATATACGGATGCCGCGCCGTGATACCTTTGCTTAAGAAACAGAAGTCCGGATATGTCATTAATGTGGCATCCAGCGCCGGCCTGGTCTGTCTGCCCGAAATGTGCAGTTACAATATGACAAAGGCCGGTGTAATTGCCATTTCCGATACGCTCAGGACGGAACTTTCGCCATTGGGTATCGGTGTGTCAGTGGCGTGTCCGACCTTTATTAAAACAAATCTGATGGATGAGTTTCGTTCTCCCGATGCAAGGCAGCGCAAGCTGGCCGAAGGATTTTTTAGCAAATCAATCCTTTCGGTGGAGATTGTGGCGAAACATATCATAAAATCCGCTTCGCGCAACAAGATGCATATCATTTCTCAGATTGACGGAAAATATTTGTGGTGGTCAAAACGGCATTTCCCCTGGCTTTATTTTAAAATATCCGCATACATTTATAAGAAGGGTTATATCTACAAATATCTCGGTGTAAATTCTGATGAAGTGTGATTCGTCAGTTTATATCATTTATACATAGACCTTAAATTTTTCCAATGAATGATTATTCTCTGAGGTGTCATAAATGCAGTGGAAAGCACAATACGAAATCTCCTCTTTTATGAATGACGGAATCCCTGGCATCATCCTGACCGGTACAAGAATGACAAATGACGCTGATGCTTTACAAGTAAAAGTAACGGATATTGTGGAAGCAGCGGAAGCAGAAGATCTGTTAGTGGATTCCCGAAACCTTCTAATACCCCCTTAAAGATAATATTGGAGAGGTTAACCTTGATTGATTCAAAAAAGTCTTAATAAGAATGCAAAAAAGAAAATAAAGCAGAGACGAACCGGATATTACTAAAATTCTAATGAAAGCAGAGGATGATATGAGCGATTCTGATACTAATTTTGCATTGGCCTTCAAATACGGCGCCTGCGCAATGTGCATTACCAGCATCGACGATGGACGTTTTATCGATGTAAACGACGTGTTTTTAGATAACCTGGGATACAAGCGGGAAGAAATTATCGGCCGCACATCTGCCGACATCAATCTCTGGGTTGATCTTTCCGATCGCGACGCCTTGGTGCGGGAGCTTGCACAAAACGCCAAGGTGACAGAATTTCAGACACATTTCCGTGATAAGGAAGGCAACAACCATCTTGGTCTCACAACAGCCGTAATCATAACAATGGAGGGCAAACCGTATCTGCTTGCCCAAACCGTAACTCGCACCCTCAATACCAGTGAAATCCGGCTGGCGGAGGATCATATTCGCAAGCGTGAAGCCCAGTACCGTCTGCTGGCAGACAATATCACAGAGCACGTATGGCTTCGGGATTTAAACTCTCTCAAAATAATTTATATCAGTCCCTCTGTGGAAAAAATGTATGGATATTCTTTGAGTGAAATCAGTAATTTTCCTTTGAAAAAACTCCTGACAAAAGAATCTTTTCAGGACATGGTGGATAAATTTATAACTGAAATGCCCAAAGCTTTAACAACATTGCCCCCTGCTATTCATAAGTATTCATTTGAAACGCAAGCGTACAATAAAGCTGGTCATTTGTTGTGGATGGATAATACCGTAAGTTTCTTGCGGGATGATAACGGAAATCTTTCATTATTGCTGGGTGAAACCCGGGATATTACCGAGCGCAAATTGACGGAGATAAAACTTCAACAGACCCTTGCCAGCCTCAAAAGAGCAATCGGCACAACCATTCAGGTTCTGGTGTCTGTTTTGGAAGCAAGAGACCCCTACACAGCCGGTCACCAGTCCCGGTCCGCGGATATAGCCACCGCTATTGCCGCGGAGATGGGTTTACCTGAAGATAGAATTGAAGGAATCAAAATGGCCAGCATCATCCATGATATCGGGAAACTGACCGTTCCCTCGGAGATATTGACGAAACCCACGAAACTGACGAACCTTGAATTTTCTCTGATTAAAGAACATTCTCAGAGCGGTTACGAGATGTTGAAAGATGTGGAATCGCCCTGGCCGCTGGCACAAATTGTTCATCAGCATCACGAGCGGATAAACGGCACTGGCTATCCCAAAAAACTTAAAGGGGATGAAATTCTTATGGAAGCCCGCATTCTAGCTGTGGCAGATGTCATCGAAGCCATGGCTTCCGATCGTCCTTATCGTCCATCATTGGGCATTGCGACAGCGCTTGAAGAGATTGAGAAAAACAAGGGAATTCTTTATGACGGCGTTGTCGCCGAAGCCTGCTTGAGATTATTCCGCGATAAAGGATATCAACCGACGTAGTTAGATTTAAATTTCGATGCGCTCCGCTTCTGAAACGTTGGACTCACTGTTGCGCTCCTGGGATAGTTTCCAATCCCGGTGCGCCTCATTTCGGAATTGGAGTTTTCACTACGACTTACATTTTAGTGAGCCTTGATTTTCGAAACGCAGAGCACGAAAATCTTAGAGTGGGCTATCGCGCCACCTTGAAGTGGCGGGGACAAACTTCACTACACTCGTCTTTAGCGAGTCTTGTTAAATATATCCTTCAAACAAATAATACAAATCATCTACCATCTTGCTGTCTATGGAGAAATTTACGATTTTGGCAAAATAATCAAGCACAACAACTGCCATAAGATTGGAGTCTTTCGTGTCTATCGTCTTGAGTCTTTTTAAAAAGCTTTTATTGACTATTTTTACATTCTCATAAGCTTCAGTTAGTTTTTTCAAATCCCATTCAGCTTTTCCGCCATGTCTATATGAAAAATATTGGGATACCAAAAACATTGAAATGGCGCGATAAATGGTTTCTTCCATTGTGGCAAAGGGCAGATGAAAACGCACCATCGGTTTTAACTTCTCCATAACAGGGCACCCGCTGGTGACCATGTATATGCCGATCAAGGAACTAACGCCCTGCTGCAAAGTTACTTTTTTAAGATAGGTTCTCTCGTTTGCAGTCACAATAACCTCGACCGGCTCAGAAGAAACGAATATGCTGAAGTAATCTATGATATCTTCTAAGTTCACGGCGATGGGGCAGAATTTGTTTTTCCGTTCATTCAGGGTACAGTTAGGGCATTTGCAACGGTTGAGTTTTGTCCATTCGGGGCAGTATTTTTCTCCTGTTTGTATAATGTTCAGAGAGAATCTGTCTAACTCAATGTTAAACTCTGCCTCCTCCCCGCTTTTGAATATAAATTTGTAATTATATTTTATTTTATCAGCGGAGCTGCGTAGAAAATCATCCATGGTTGATTCCCTCCTGTAAATCATCTTCTAATTTCACTACAAGGCCAATGATCTCTTTTTAGTGCGAGATCATTTATTGTTTAATTATATGAAAAGATGTTTTCTGTCAATTATGAGTGATCATTGAGTGACGCTTAACGAAATTCAATCATCACAAGAAAGGCATGGTGAAATTTGTAAATCCTAGTTACACTTGTTGAGCGCGAGAGAAATGCTCGAAGCATGAGTGAAACTATCCTAGGAGCGCAGCGACGAGGAACAGTTCTCACATTTTTTCTGATTATTTCCGAAAATAATTTATATCGCAAGACCTGACCCGTTTATGTTTTTATAAGCAACATCTTAACAATACTTGCTTTCTTTTAAATTCATTATTAAATTAAGACAAAGTAAATATTTAAGGAGATGAATTATGCCAAGCTATAAGTGGATGGAACATAAAGGTAAAAGAATATTTTACATGGACATTGCAACTCCGAATTCCGAAGAGTTGAAAGACATCACATCACAAATAGAACTGATATATGAAAAAGAACCTCCCAAATCGATACTCTCCCTCTGTAACGTAACAGGTATTGCCATCAAGCCTGAATCAATTCAGATACTCAAAAATTTCACCAAACATAATGAGCCGTATGTGAAAATGACCGCTATTATAGGAGTCGAGGGCCTTAAACTGGTAATTTTCAACTCACTGCTTGCTTTTACAAAACGTAAAAACCTGATTTTAAAGAATACAAAAGAAGAAGCCTTGGATTGGCTCGCTTGTCAGTAAATATTTTAAATAATGAAAAAAATGAGATTAGTGAGGCGAAAAAAAACGCGTAAACCGTATAAGAGGGAACCGCGTGGTGTGCGCTTTTCGGGAGGCGTCCCTACTTGTACGGCGCGCTCGCCGGCATGATTGACGGAGGCGGGATGATCTTTGTCTGGAAATATCTTGTGTGTCCCCTCGGTGGGGCGTGAAACATCGATGAACTCCTGCCCGCTTTCATTACCGCGTGCGTTGCCATCATTACCCTCAGCCGGCTTACCAAGGCACCCGACAAAGAAATTACCGACGGGTGATTCAGTTGTAAGAAAGGATACTTTTCATGAAGTGTCTGTATAGGAATCTTGCGGTCAGTTTTATATATCTGATCATTATAGTCCTTTTCTTTCATGTTTATTTTGTTTCGTTTTCCACGGCCCTCATCGGTCCACCTGAAGATAACATGCAGGAATTATGGGCAACGTGGTATAGTCAAACAACGCTTGATACTGACCCCTCTGCTTTCTTTTATACGAAATACCTGTCCTATCCCCAAGGTACATCGCTTTTATATTATCCGTTCTCCCACCCGAATTATGTTGCTATGTATATAGTACGCTACGTCCTTGGACTCGGATCTGACATCAACACGTTCATATTTCTTTACAACTTCTTCCAGCTCATCTCATTCTATTTGGGGGCGATGGGCGCCTATTTACTAACGCGACTTTTTGTTAAAAATGAAACATTGGCGATCATCAGCGGTTTTATCTTTGGCTTTAGTCCATTCCATCTGGCCCATGCGCTTCATCATCTGCACGTCGGAGCTATAAGCTTCGTTCCTTTTTTTGTTTATTGCTTCATAAGATATATGCGTGAAAGAAAAACGTACTTTGCCATCATGTCCATTTTATTTTGGGCATTAAGCGCACTTTCCTGTTGGTACTATTTGGTCTATATCGGTTACTTCGTCGTTTTTTATTATGTGTTTTATGCGATAAAGAAAAGAGCAATGCTTTGGAATGACATGCTCTTGCCCATAATATCGATCACATTTTTTGTGATGTTGCTGTTGTCGCCGCTTATCATCCCGATGATTCTTGCAACCAGTCCAAGCGTATATGCGGAAGGGCACAACTATTATGTTGCCGACCTTCTTGGATTCATTACATTCCATCCCTATCATTTGCTGTCGAAACTGGGAGCGCCTATTTACTCACACTTCCAGGGCAATGGCTGGGAGATGACAGTCTATATCGGACTGGCAAACGCGGCGCTTCTCATCGTTGCTTTTTTAAAGAAATATTACAAAAAGATTGAGAATTTGGGCTTTTGCATGGCATGCATACTTTTTTTTATGATTTTGTCGTTCGGATCATATCTCCACATAGCCGGTCAGATGCTGTACGTTCCTCTTCCAACGTTGCTTTCAGAATACATACCTTTGCTCAAGCATGTGCGGACACCATCGAGGGCCGTGATATTTGTCTATCTCTTTGCGGGTGTTTCTGTAGCCATGATTGTTGAATATCTTTTCATGAAGAAGAGGAGAACCATTGCAATGATAACTTTATGTTTGCTTTCACTTATTACTTTCATAGATTTCTATCCTTCAAAACTTGAATCAACCCCCATAATCTGTCCTCCTGTTTATGCTTTAATTAACAAGGATACTTCAAAAGATTTCGGTATTGTCAATCTTCCCGTGACTTATCTGCAAAGCAACAGATATATGATGTTCCAGGCAGCATGTTTGCAAAAGCCTATGGCCAACGGATACATCGGTCGAAATTTGCTAAATCCACTAATCGACACCATCAATATGTCCGATATTGAAGTGCAAAAAGATGAATTGAAGAAGGAAAAGATTAAATATATCGTGGTACATAAGCAACAGGCAGACGAAGGAATCTATAAAGCGCATCGCTATGGTGATCAGTATAAAGATTATGATCAATTGATAAACGAAGAAATTGCATTAAAAACTATCAATGAATACAAAAATTATTATAGGTTAATACATGAAGACAATTTTACAGCACTTCTTCAAGTCTATTAATACATGAAATCACCATATTTCAGTAACACATTTAGAGATGAAGAAATCGTCGGTAAAAAAGAGATTCGTGTATCCCCAATCGGCATATTTAATCAGTTGCCGCAATGTTGTATCGACCGAAGCGAATTAATATTTGCCATATCGCTTGTTGACGATGCAGAATTCGCAATTCCAGTTGCAGCCGCGTCCCCGATTGATGGGCAAATAACTCCATCTTTTTTTCAGGAATTTAATCAAGGTCAGATCCGGATCGGCCAACTCATCCAAATCGTCAATTGGCTGACGCTTTCCGGTAAAGATGTATGCGCCGTTATCGTCAAGAAAGCTGATGCCCTTTACCTGAGATAATCCTGGCCGGTTTAACAAAACACCGTGGCCGGATATCAATATCTCCCGCAGTTCCAAAATGATCTTTTCGCCTTCATCATGAACGACAATGTCAATGCCGGATTCGAGCGCTTCCTGCGGCAGGGCATCCACATGGCTGCCGCCCGCAATGGTTAAGGCGCCAAAGTCCTTGTATTGGGTGGCTACAGAATACGTGCGGGGTATCGAATTGTTCATGCCGCGGCAGAACAACGCAATCTGCGCCGGTTGTCTGGCCTGCAAAAAGGAATGATCGGGCTGGCTGTCGAGATTCTGCGGTGCAGGGATAAGGGGGATTCAATCCCCCTCCTTGCTGTTCAAGATGCCACACGGCTTGCCGCGGGGAGTTTCACTTGCGCCAGAATGCGGGCATCAGCAGGACAATGATCGTGTAAATCTCGAGACGGCCGAGCAGCATGCCGAAGATGAGAATCCATTTTCCGATCAAGGGAACACCGGCAAAATTATCCATGGGTCCGACACTGCCGAGACCGGGCCCGACATTTCCTATGCATGTCGCCATGGCGGTGAGCGCCGAAATCATATCCAGGCCCAGAGCGGCCAGCGCGATAACGCCGATAATAAAAATTCCCATGTACAGAAAGAAAAATCCCCAGATACTTCGCAGGATCGCTTGAGAAACCGGTGTTTTGCCCAGCTTGACCATCGTGGATGCGTGGGGATGGATGATCCTGAAGATTTCGAGGTAGCAATGTTTTGCCAGCAAAATGATACGCATAATCTTAATGCCGCCGCCGGTCGAACCGGCCATACTGCCAAAAAACATGCATACAAATAGAATGGTTTGCGAAAACGCCGGCCATTTCTCATAATCAGCCGTCACAAAACCTGTCGTGGTAATCATGGAGACGACCTGAAAGGAAGCGAATTGGAAGGCATCGAAGATTCGCGCATAAACGGTTCCGTAAACATCCGCGAAGACCAGGATGATAAAAGCGGCGACGATTCCGATATATGTGCGTAATTCCGGGTCGCGGAAGAATTGTTTGGGATGTCCCGTGACCAGTTTGTAATGGAGCGAAAAATTAATGCCTGCCAGGAACATGAAAATCAAAATGGTAAAATCTACAAAGGCGCTCTGGTAATATCCCACGCTTCCATTCTTGGGGGAAAATCCACCGGTGGGCAGGGTGGCAAAACTATGGCAAATTGAATCGTACAGGGACAGGCCTCCGAAAAGCAGAAGCAGGATTTGAAAGACCGTCATAAAAATATAAATTTTCCACAGCAATTGGGCCGTGCTGGAGATCCGGGGCGTCAGTTTATCGACAACGGGACTGGGCGTTTCGGCTTTGTAAAGCTGCATGCCTCCGATGCCGAGAAAAGGGAGAATGGCGATGGACAAAACGATAATTCCCATGCCTCCCATCCACTGGGTCTGTGCGCGCCAAAGAAGAATAGCGGGTGGCAGAGCCTCGATATTGTTTAGAATGCTGGCGCCGGTTGTTGTAAAGCCGGATATGGATTCGAAATAGGCGAGCGTAAAATCAGGAATGGCGCACGAAATGATATACGGCAGGGTCGATGTCAATCCGGCAATAATCCATCCTAGAGAAACGATGACGATTCCATCCCGGTGACTCAGATAAAAATCCTGATGACCGCGGCTGAGCATAAATACCAGTCCGCCGATACCGCATGTCACCATAATGGAAATTAAAAAAGCCCATGCCGTGCCGTCATGATAATAAAGAGCGGCAAAAAACGGCAGGCCCATGGATAAGCCCAGACAGAAGACCAGAACGGCCAGCATGTATGAAATCAGGCGGGCATTCATCAAAAATACTCCAGCTTGACGGTGAGCAGACATTCCAGCTTGTTGATGACCTGCTGCAGCGCGAAAATAATCAGATGGTCATGCGGCAGCACGATGGTGTTTCCCCTGGGGATAATGATTTCATCGCCCCGCACAACGGCCCCGATAATTGCGCCGGGAGGAAAATCAACTTTCGCCAGAGGCGTATTGACGATATCGGACGTTTCCAGCGCTTCGGCTTCAATAACCTCGGCCTGCTCCTCCCTTAAAGGGGCCACGGAAATAATTTTTCCCTTGCGAAGATACTGCAGGATGGCGCGCACCGCTGACATGCGGGGATTGATAACCGTATCGAGACCGATAACGGAAACGATGTGCATATAGCTCAGTTTGCTGACGCGGGTGATCGTCCGCCGGGTGCCCAATTCCTTAGCCAGTAATGAGATGAGCACATTGCTTTCTTCGTCTCCGGTTAACGCAATCAGCATATCCATGTCGCCCGCGTTTTCTTCACGGAGCAGATCTCTGTCCGCGCCGTCTCCCCTGATGACGGTCACGTGGTTCAGCAGCGTACTGGCTTCCTTACATCTTTCTCCGTCATGATCGATGATTTTGACATTCAGACGCCTGTCATCGAGCGCCTTGGCCACTTCCATGCCCGTTCCGCCCGCTCCGACGATTATAATGTTTTTCGTCGGGTCGGTTCCCATCTTCAGAAGCGAAAGGGTCTGATTGACATCCGATTTTTTTATCACAAGATAGACGAGATCCAGAGGCTGAATGGTGTCATGTCCGCTGGGAATCATAATTTTATGACCGCGAACAATCGCCCCGACCAGCAACTTGTCTTGATGCACGCTCAAATCGCTCAGTTTCTTGCCGGCGAGCGGGGAATCCTCGAAAATCAGAAAACTGACCATCTTCACCTTGCCGCCCAGAAAATCAATCACTTCGGAGGCGCCCGGAATCTCCATCAGTTTGAGAATCGTATCCACCATCATCGATTTAGTATTGATGATCAGGTCCACGCCCAGGATATCCTGGCTGAACAGGGTTTTTTCCTGGAGATATTCAGGATTTCTGACACGGGCGATTTTAACGGTATGTCGGTTGAGGCTCCGGGCCAGCAGACACGAGATAAGATTCACTTCATCAACATCCGTCGCGGCGACGAGAAGCTTTGCATCCTGAATTCCCGCCTGCCGGAGCATTCTTGGGCTTGTTCCCGAACCGAGCAAGGCCTGGACGTCGAGATTTTCGTTAATTCGCCTTATCTTTGCCTCATTCTTATCAATCAAAACGACGTCCTTTTTTTCATCGGACAGCTTTTTGGCTATATGATATCCGACTTCGCCGGCACCGACGATGATTACCCGCATGATTCCCTCCATAGACATTCAGTGACTCTTCTTATACATTAGGCTTATTTAAGATGACAAGAGAATAATTTATGCGAATTTCCATATAAAACTCTGTCGAAACCGTGGAGAAAAGAGAAGGTTGCATTTATGTGTCATTCAAACACGGGAAAAACAATTTTTAAAATGGGACGTACAGCCAATGTAATTCCCGCCACGAAGCAAAGAATAAACATCAACTCCATTGAAAAATAATTAGCCGTGTTTTGCAGGCGGTACAGGTGAATGCTCGCCTATCCGGAAATACTTCCCCGTTTGAGCGTAAGGGCCGAAAGCTTCGCTGAATACTGAATCCAAAACAGCAGGGAAAGGACGCTTTGGTAAAAGATGCCAAGGTTTTTTGACACTGGTACGTCTGTTTTTCAATCTTTCCGTTGTGGGTAGGATCGAAGCGGGATTCTCTTCGCCGGCGGAAGAAGAAATATCGTGCTGGCTCAATTGTCTTTCGATCGAACCAAAATATTATAGAGCAATCAGCATAATTGCTTCAGCCAGTAGCAGATAACCCCTGCTTTGCTGACGGCTACGGATTATAAAATCGCTGAAAGCTATTTTTTAGAGGTCCCTGAATCACGAATCTTGGGCAATATCGGGTTACCCTTGACCATTGAAGGAGGAGAAATAATGGATGGTGTCTTGTTAAATTAGACTGGATACCGGCCTTCGAAGCTGTGTCGTAATTAAACGTATGGTTCAAACTTCGCGCACTCGTTTTCATTTAATCTTTTATCAGCCACTCTTTGGCTTCTTCTTCAGTGTCAAAGGGAACAAGCTTGTCTTTGCTGAAGGTGTTATAGGCCTGAAGAAGAATCATTTGAAGACCGGAAAGACCTATGGCGGCGGCTTTATGTGTCTTGGGCGCGAAGACTTCTTTGCCGAGTTTTTTGGCGTGTGCCATGAAGTTGCTTGATCCCTTGGAATTGTGAAAATCACTTAGCACAAGCCCTTTTTGTGTCCAGGTTTCCATAGTTTTGGCCTCATCGTCCAGGGTTGCAAGGCCCTCGTCCCCTGTCTGATTTCTGAAATCGCAATAAAGGATCGTTTTCCCTTTGTATTGTATGTATTTTACCGGCATGCAAAAACCTCTTTCTCTAGCCGACGTTGCTCTTTGTTCTCGCCGGTTTTTTTAAAATAATTATGGGAAGCATTTCATTTGTGGCTTCAGGACACTAACCACTCCATGGCGTCCTGCTCTGTGCTGAACGTTTTCAAATTTTTTTCACCGGTGAAAAAAGCATAGCCCTGAACAAGCACGCCTTTGACGCCGACAATACCGAGTAAAGCCGTTCTGGTCGCTTTTACCGTAATCACGTCCTTGCCCAGGCGTTTTACTTCGTTCATGTATTCGGTGGTCGCTGTTGTGTTTTCGAAATTGGTGAGGAGAAGAACTCCGCCAGGGGATGTATTTAATACATCGCATGAATCATGAAGAAGTTTTATCATCTCGTCGGTCTTCAATCCACTATAATCAACATAAAGAATTTGCTTTCCTTTATACGCCTTCCAACTGATACGCATAGGGACCTCCTTTATTATCGAATGGGTTAATGGTTAAAAAGGCTGCAATGATTAAGACTTCCATTTCGTCATTTTTTTAACATGAGGTAAGGCTATTGTCAATGACTTCAATTCTAAAGAACTTCTATGCGCTATGCTTGTGAAATATTACAGGCGATTATCATTCCGCGATGTTCCTCAGTTCCTGCCAGATGCCGAGGGCTGCAAGTTCTTTGCAAATCATGCAGCCTCTGTATGCTACGGAAACCTTGCGGTCAGAGCTGAAAAGGCGGTCAAGTTTTTCCCGGGCGCTGCCGGACAGCCGGTCTTTGTAAGCATCCGCGGCATCAAGAACGCCCATTTTCCGGATACGTTGGAGAAACGGCATTCCGGCCAGAAATTCATCGAGAGTATTTTCTTTCATCTTTCCAACCGGGGCCAGATCGAAATCAGGGTTTTCCCTGTATGGCAGGCAGTAGTGCCAGACTTTGTCAATGAACGGACTGCGGCCGCAATGGGCAAACAGCGAAAGGCGGTTCATGATTTCCCGATTCGGCATCGCGGCAAACTCGTTCTCACTGATCTTAAGACGGCTGGTGACGTCGTTCATAAAATAGGGGGAAAAAGCGCCGAGATCTGTCTTGTCGCTGCCGGCAAGAGACAGGGAAGGGCACTCATTCAATTCGTTTTCACCGGCTCCCAGCGGGGCCAGGGGAGTTACTCTCTGGATAACGTCAGGGTAGTTCTGTTTGAGAATCTTATCCGTGTCATCCTTTTTGGACAGGGTGACGAGGGTTACGGGAAAAATTTTGTTGCCGGGTTTAGCCGTCTGCGCCATAAGATGATCCAGCGCCTTGCAGTTTCCATCGATAAGGTTTTCCTGATACTCGGCGATGCTCAAGCCGATTATTATGGTTTGACTGACGCTACGGGAGAGTCTTTCCAGAAATGCTTCGGCAAAATCTTTTTTTCCCAGAAGTTTTCCATTGGTGGGCAATGTGATACTTCTGATTTTGCTGTTTTTAGATAACGCGGACAACACATCAACCACATCCATGCCGTTGTCTTTCCAGATGGTGGGTTCTCCCCCGGTAACAAACTGAAACCCGAGGGGATATACGCTGGAAATGCGGTCAATGTCTTCAAGGTAATGGAAAAAAGTGTCTCGATCAAGGTGGTGGCTTTGCTCGCCGGGAACACGCAGACAAACACGGCATCGTTTGTTGCAGGCGTCGGTCAGTTGAAGAGCGGGGTAGATGGAATCTTTCATGTTGAGCGCCTTTTTAGAATATTGCTAACGGTTGAATCTATTGATTATTTACGTTTTGAAGTATAAAAGTCGCAACTTTGCGTGTCAAGGTAATTTTGTCCAAAGTCTTGTCCACATGTCCGGACTATATGAAATATGCTACTGAATCCGCTTTGTCGGAAGCGATCTTCTTGTGCTTGTTTGAATTGTCCTTCGATTGAAACAAAATATTTCGCAGCAGTATGATCGCTCCTACAAGTAAGGAAGATCAGTTGACGGGTTTTTCCAATAAAAAACTGGACTATTACGCAACACTTCTTTATTATTCTCTCAACAATAAATCCTTAAGGCAACACATGTTAAATTCCAAGTTACCCAATGTCGGCGTTACGATTTTTACCGTGATGTCCAAACTGGCCAACGATGTGGGAGCCATCAACCTCTCGCAGGGTTTTCCTGATTTTGATGTATCAGAGGATCTCCGTAAGCTGGTCGCAAAACACATGGCCTTAGGGCATAACCAATATGCCCCCATGCAGGGCATTCCGTCTTTAAGGCAGCGCATCGCTGACAAAACAAAGGAGCTTTATGGCGCTTCCTACAATCCGGAAACGGAAATATCCGTAACGTCCGGGGCTACGGAGGCCATCTTTTCCGCTATCACCTGTGTGGTGAATTCCGGTGACGAGGTGATCCTGTTCGAACCGGCTTATGATGCCTATGCGCCCGATGTTCTGCTTGCCGGTGGAGTTCCGGTATATGTAAAATTGAAATATCCGGATTATCATGTTGACTGGAATGAGGTGAAGGATGCCATAACCGCGAAGACGAAGCTTCTGATATTAAATTCACCTCACAATCCCACCGGTGCCATACTTGATCATGAGGACATGTTGGCTCTCATGGATATCGTTGCCGACACGGATATCTTCATCGTTTCCGATGAAGTCTATGAGCATATTGTGTTTGACGGGCATCGTCATGAAAGCCTGGCCAGATATCCGGAGCTTGCAGCGCGGAGTTTTGTCATCAGCTCTTTCGGTAAGACATACCATACCACGGGTTGGAAACTGGGCTATTGTCTGGCTCCCAGACAACTTACGGTGGAATTTCAAAAGGTCCACCAGTTCGTAACGTTTGCTTCTCATACGCCAACCCAGTACGCCTATGCTGAGTTCATAAAGAAAAAAGAAAAATATCTCACCCTTCCGGATTTTTATCAGGAGAAGAGGGATAAGTTTCTTTCTCTGATTAAGGAGTCCCGGTTCAGGGCGCTGCCCTGCAAGGGAACTTATTTTCAGATGCTTTCCTATGAAGCCATCACGGATGAAAAGGATATTGATTTTGCCAAACGGCTCACCACAGAATATAAAGTGGCGGCCATTCCGCCATCGGTTTTTTATATCAATGGAGATGACCACAAGGCGCTGCGTTTTTGTTTTGCCAAGAAGGATGAAACATTAATTCAAGCGGCGGAGAAATTATGCAGGATTTGATAGTCACGCTGATTCAGACGGAACTCTTCTGGGAAGACATACGGGCCAACCTCGCTATGTTTGACGAGAAGCTTAATAGTATTTCTGAAAAAACGGATATCATTATTCTGCCGGAGATGTTCACGACAGGTTTCACCATGAATGTTAAAGAAATAGCAGAACCGATGAATGGCTTAGCAGTGTCTTGGATTGTTGCCAAAGCAAAACAAAAGCGTGCCCATATTCTGGGAAGCGTTATGATTAAAGAGGATAAAAAATATTTTAACCGGCTGATTTGGACAAAGCCGACCGGTGAAATCGTAACATACGATAAGAAACACCTCTTCAGGATGTCTGGCGAACACAAGGTCTTTTCACCGGGAATCAAGCATCTTACCATTGATGTTAATGGATGGAAGTTGCGCACCTTCATCTGTTATGATTTACGTTTTCCCATCTGGTGCCGGAATGTCGCGAATCAGTATGATGTGGCGGTTTACATTGCCAACTGGCCTGCCAAACGTGCGCAACACTGGAAGCTTTTATTGCCGGCAAGAGCGGTAGAAAATCAATGCTATGTTATCGGTGTAAACAGGGTGGGAGCAGACGGCAACGGTCATGATTACAGCGGTGATTCGTGCATCATAGTTCCTACGGGAGAGATTCTATTCCAGAAGGTGAATGACGCCTGCATTCACACGACAAAATTAAGCTATGACAGGATAAAAGCATTCCGTGAAACTTTTGCAGCGTGGCAGGATGCCGATAACGATATAGTGAAGTTTCCCCGATAGCCTCTAGAATATCTGAAAAGTGAAGGTAAGTTAAAAACAATGAGAATCAACTATGAAAAAGTTTATAGGTGAACCTGTTCTCAGCCTGTTTGCGGCATTGAATCTTCAGTCCGGTGGTTCAACGACCAAAGACGAATTGCAATCCTTATGCAGCAAATTGCATCCTGTATCCTGCGACAAAGAATTGATTCGTTTGGGACCGATAGGTGACGGGGGATATCTTGTGCCTGATGATCTGACAGGAATTGAAGCATGTTTTTCACCCGGTGTCGGTTTTTCTTCAACCTTTGAGAAAGATTGTGCGGACAGAGGCATAAAGGTTTTTCTGGCGGATGGTTCCGTAGATAGTGCGAAATCGTATCACAAGCTTTTTGTTTTTATAAAAAAGTATATCGCCATGATCACCGACAATATTTTTATAACGATTGATGATTGGGTAAAATTATCAATGCCTGATTCCCAGAGTGATTTGTTGCTGCAAATGGATATAGAAGGTTCTGAATATGAAGTTTTATTGGCCGTTTCGGATGCGCTGTTGAAACGTTTCAGAATTATAGTCATTGAGTTTCATGCTTTAGATGGACTTCGCAGTAAACCATTTTTTAAGATAGCATCGCAGGTGTTTGAAAAACTTTTGCGTACGCATACCTGTGTGCACAATCATCCTAATAATTGTTCCGGTTTAATACAATATGAAGACCTGGAGATTCCTTCCGTAATGGAATTTACTTTCCTGCGCAATGATCGGATAAGCAGTTCCTCTTTTGCTAAAATATTTCCACATCCTTTGGATGCCGATAATGCGGAAAACAAACCTTCTCTCCCTTTGCCCGCATGCTGGTATAGAGGGGAATAATGTCAGGTAATTGATCAGAACAAATATTACGATGACTATCGTTTAAAGAACCTTGATTTTCTTCGATACCCTTGGATTGCGGCGAATTCATTTTTAAAATATGGGACTCACGAGAAAAGGGAGCGCAATTGCGCTCCCTTTTGAAAGGAGGGAATGGATGTTACGGCTTTGATCACTATCCATTCTCAGAAGGAATTCTTTTCCGGTTTCGAAACCGTGGCCTTTTCCCCCATCCGTACCAGGCCTGTGTTGACTATCTGGATCTTCCTTCGTAAGGCCTTCTGTTATGTTTCGAGGAATATCCGGTATTCTTCTGGCTTTTCGTTTTGTTCCAAGTGGCGGTTTTGTTCACGGTTTTATGAACACCGTATCTCTGTTTTTCCCAGTGCCTGTCTTTTTGCCAGGTACTCCAGTTGCGTTGAATGTCCTGATGCGATCTCCGCTGTGGTTCCCACCGGTTTCCCTGCCACGTGTGACTTCTGTAATTATGTCTCCAATACGCAGGAATGTTTCTGTGGAATGACGGGGCATGGGGATAATAAGCCCAGCCTCTGTCATGATAGCGTGAACGGTACCAGCGATTGTTCCATGGACGCCACCACCAGCCCGCTTGGAAAAAGATGTCCTCTCCAATATCGGCCACGGCGTAAACATCCGTGTCCGGTATAACCACCAGTTGAGGCGGCGCCGGGAATAAAATCGGCAGCGGCAAAGGAATGTTAACATGAACCCTTACATCGGCCATTGCCGAAACCGGCATAAATACAACCAGTGTCAAGAGTAACGTTTTATAAACCAACTTTTTCATTTTATTTTCTCCTTTTTCAAATAATATTGTTGAGACAACAACATTTCCTGAACTTCACTTCCTTATTTGTTTCATTACGGTAAATAGAGGCAATTTCCCGGACCTCTGGAGTCCCTGTCTCTTTTACCACCACGCGGACCGAAGCCGGCTTTCTTACCCCAGCCGCAGGCCGCCAGCTTTTCTTTCTGCTCTTTTGTCAATAACGTGTTGACTTCAAAACGATACGCGGTTCTTTTGTCTTCCAGTTGATCACGCAAAGCCCGTACCTCTTTTTGCTTGGCGATGACCTTGTTCCTGTCGGGATCGGTTTTCAACCACAACTGGCGCAATTCAACGGACGTGCTGCGAATCTTTTCCCGCAGAGGATCTGTTGCCTTGAAATGTTCTGTCTGCAGGGTTTCAAGTTTTGCCTTCTGATCGCCGGTCAGGTTCAATTGTTCCATGGCGATGCCGCGGCAGTGTCCGCCTTTTTTACCCGGACCTGGTCCCCAGGCAAAAGCCTGAGATGTTAGAAGCAGGCCCATAACTACGACCATCAATGTTAAAGTTATTTTTTTCATAATCATTCTCCTTTTGTACATAATTTGCTGATCAGTTACCCAAATATAGAGCAAAGCCTGTGCCATTTAATATAAGGCTTTGTAATGATTGAATAAGATGAATAAAGAGGTGATTTTTTTATTGCCTTTTGTGAATAATGGGTGGATAATAGGTATCCAATTCGGGTATCCGGATGGGTAATAGGTATCCAAATAATTATAAAATAGGAAAAAGGATGCAGGGAAAAAAGAAAAAAGTCCGTTGGTATTTTTCAATTTGGGTGGCGGCCATTGCGATTGCCGTTTTGATCGCAATTTTGGGCATGATGATTTTCATGCAGTATCAGCAGAGCCAGACGCAGGCCCAGATGCTTTTTATCGAAAAAGGCGCAACGCTGATCCGTTCTTTTGAGGCCGGGTTGCACAACCGCGCGGATGACAAAAAGGATGTTTTTTATCTCCAGAAGTTGCTGATGGAAACCGCCGATCAACCGGACATCGATTACATTGTCGTGACCGACCACGAGGGCAACATTCTGGCGGACAGCGATCCCGCAATGCTGGATCAACAATATGGAAAGGATCTGGATACAAAAAAAATTGCTCTCAGCGGTGAGATTCTCTGGCGGCAGGCAGTCAATCCCGGAGGGGCTGGAACGTTTGAGGTTTATCGCGGATTGTTCCCGTGGCGTCAAACAACCGCGGCAGATCGTCAGAGTCGACGGATCATTTTTGTCGGGTTTAACATGGATAAAATCGAAAAGGCATCGCATGAAGATGTTTACCGGACAATTGTCAGGGCGGTCATTCTGATGATGATCGGCGCTTTGGCCATTGTATCTCTGTTCCTCCTGCAGACGTACCGGCTGACGCGCGCGTCGCTTTCGCGGGTCAAAGTTTTTTCTGAAGCGCTGGTGAGGAATATGCCCATTGGCCTTTTGGCGGTTGACCAGGAAAACCGGATAATATCCAGCAATGAACACGCCCGTGATTTGTTTAACGGCGATGCTTCGGAGATTCAGGGACAGGATGTCGCCCGGATTCTGCCGGTGGCTCTTGTCCGGTTGCTGAAGAAGGTGAATACAACGTCAGGCCTGATTGACGAGGATGTGTTTCTGCAATCCGGAAAAAACGGGGAACAGATCTGGGAAGTTGTGGCGGCCGCTTTTGCCGACGAAGATGTTCCCGAAGGGAAAATTCTGCTGGCGCGCAATGTGACGGCGGTCAGGGGGTTGGAAAAGGAAGTGGCGCGAAGCCGTCATCTGAACGCCATCGGATCGCTGGCGGCGGGCGTGGCGCATGAAATCAGAAATCCGTTGAGTTCCATCAAGGGTTTTGCCGTTTATTTCAAACAACGGTTGTCGGGAAATCCCGACGATGAAGAAACGGCGGATATTATGATCGCGGAAACCGAACGGCTAAACCGCGTCATCAGCCAGCTCATCGAGTTTGCCCGTCCGCTTACGCTGAAAAAAGAAAAAACCGCTCTGGCTGATCTTGTGCGGCAAACAGTGAAACTGATTGAAACCGAAGCGCGGAAAAATAATGTGCAAGTGGATGTGCGGGAAACGGAGAATCTGCCGGAGGTGGAAATTGATCCGGATAAAATCAAACAGGTGCTTTTGAATATTTTCCTGAATGCGCTCGCGGCCATGTCCGGGGGCGGCCGTTTATCTATTGAGCTTGCACAAACGCAGGACGCTCTGGAAGCGGTGATTACGGATACCGGCACGGGCATTGACGCAAAGGATATGCCGCGGATTTACGATCCTTATTTTACGTCCAAACCGGCCGGGACGGGGCTGGGATTGGCCGTTGTGCAAAAAATCATGGAAGCGCACGGCGCATTTCTGAAAATCGAAAGCAAGGCGGGAACCGGCACGACGGTGATTCTACGATTTGCCATGTCTGCAAATGAGAGGATAAAGAATGAAAAACAAACTTGATATTTTAATTACCGATGATGATCTTGCCCATCGCGTGATGCTGAAAAAACTTCTGAACGGCTGGGGATACAATGTGGCTGAAGCAGATGACGGTTCGGTCGCGGTGGAAGAAGTCCGCAAGCGGTCTTTTGATTTGATTTTGATGGACATCCGGATGATGAACGTCTCAGGCATTGAAGCGCTCGAACAGATCAAACAGATTAACCCGTCCATTCCGGTGATTATCATGACGGCATACGCGTCGGTGGAAACGGCCGTCCAAGCCTTAAAGAAAGGTGCTTACGATTATCTGACGAAGCCGCTGGATTTTGACGAGCTGCAAATGGCTATTGTCCGGGCGACAGAGCACAGCCGGTTGAAAAAGGAAAATGAATATCTAAAGGAGAAACTGGGAGAAAAATTCGACCGGCGCAACATCATTGGTCAGAGCGCTTTGATGATCAAACTGCTGGAAGTTGTCGAGCAGGTAGCCGCTACGCAGGCGACCGTACTGATTACCGGCGAATCCGGGACGGGCAAGGAAATCATTGCCAACGCGATTCATTTCAACAGCAATCGCAAAAACGCGCCGTCTGTTAAGATCAACTGCGCCGCGCTCACCGAGACGCTTCTGGAATCGGAGCTGTTCGGCCNNAAGGGCGCTTTTACCGGCGCGGATCGCAGAAGAGAAGGAAAGTTTGTCCAGGCCGACGGCGGCAGCATTTTTCTTGATGAGGTTAGTGAAATGTCGCCGGCCATGCAGGTCAAGCTTTTGCGCGTGTTGCAGGAGCGGGAACTGACGCGTGTAGGCGGACATGACGTCCTTAAAATCGATGTCCGCGTGATCGCCGCGTCCAACAAGGATTTAAAAAAGGAAATTCGTGAGGGACGTTTTCGGGAGGATTTGTTTTACCGGCTCAACGTCGTCACACTGGACGTTCCGCCGCTCAGGGAACGTTCCGAGGACATCCCTCTTATGGCGCATGCCTTTCTAAAGACGTTTGCTGAAAGTAATTCCAAAACCATCAAGGGTTTTACGCCGCAGGCAATGCGAAAATTGGTGGGCTATTCCTGGCCGGGCAATGTGCGCGAGCTAATGAATGCCGTGGAGAGGGCGGTTGTGCTTTCCCGGACGGAAATGGTCGGTGAGGATGAACTGATTTTTACCATGGCCGATCAGATGGTGTCTTATGATGAACCGGCAGGTAACATGAACCATTCACCTGCAGATACAGAGAATCTATCATTGGAGAAAATGGAAAAACAAAGAATCCTGGAAGAACTGGAAACCTGCGGCGGCAATAAAAGCGAAGCGGCACGCCGTTTAGGTATCACGCGCAAAACACTGCGAAAGAAACTGGAAAAGTATGAATCCGGTTAAAACGATAATATTTTCAAGTCATTCTTGTCAGGAATGATCAATGTTGTTCCTGAGGATAATGATCAACGAGTTTAGCAACAGTATGCCGCGTCGGGATTGAAATTGACAACCCAAAATGACAGGCGGGGGAAAATCTTTTCAGGACGACGCATTGTGTTTGCGCAAGAGATCGGCAAACTGATCCGGTGCGACAGGCTTGCTGAAATAGAATCCCTGCATCTGGTCACAGATTTTTTCCCGCAGAAATTTATCCTGAGCCGGCGTTTCCACGCCTTCGGCGACAACGTTAAGACTCAGTGTCTTACCCATGGCAATGATGGCTTCGATGATCGCCTTGTCTTCGGAATCCTGCGGAAGGTTACGGATGAATGATCTGTCCACCTTGAGTGTGTCGATAGGAAGGTGTTTGATCTGCGCGAGGGAAGAATAGCCGGTGCCGAAATCATCAAGCGCAAGTTTAACCCCCATGCTCTTTATTTTAGTGAGCACCTCTATCAGGCGAGGGGGCTTAAACATGATCATGCTCTCTGTGATTTCCAGTTCCAGCAGATACGGCTCCATGCCGGATTCATCCAACGCGCCCTTAATATCGTCCAGTATTTTATCATCCATAAGTTGACGCAGCGATAAATTGACCGCCACACTGATCGGAGGCAGACCCTCGCGCTGCCAGGCGACATTTTGGGCGCAGGCAGTTTTGATGACCCACTTGCCGATGGGCACGATCATCCCTGTTTCCTCAGCAACCGGAATGAATTGTGTAGGGGTTATAAAACCAAGTGCCGGGCTGTTCCAGCGTAGCAGGGCTTCCACGCCTGCAATTGCGCCGGTTTTGAAATCCACCTTGGCCTGGTAATCCAAATACAGTTCATTGCGCTCCAGCGCCTTACGGAGGTTTGTTTCGATAGAAAAGCGTTCATAAGATTGCGATTGAATATTCTGGGAATAGAACTGGAAGTTATTCTTGCCTTCTTCTTTCGCAAAGTACATGGCCATGTCCGCTTTCTTCATCAGCGTCTGTTCATCCTCGCCGTCCCTCGGGTATACGCTGATACCGATGCTGGATGTTACGCGGCATTCTTCCCCCAGCAGAACCATCGGTTTCATAACCATGTTCAGTATCTTCTGCGCCACGGTAGCAACGTTCGCCAAATCAGTTACTTCCTCGATGAGGATGATGAATTCATCGCCTCCCAGACGGCCGACAATATCCTCTTTGGCTTTCGGACGGCCCACAACATCAACGGCCCGAAGTGTTTGTCTGAAACGTTTGGCCATTTCTTTCAATAATTCATCGCCGGCGTCGTGCCCCATGGTATCGTTGATGATTTTGAAGCGGTCCAGATCGATGAAAAGAATGGCAAATTGCCGTTGATTGCGCTTGGCGGACCTGATGGCCTGAGTCAGCAGATGGCTAAACATCATGCGATTGGGAAGGTCCGTCAATGGATCGTGGGTGGCCAGATATTGAATCCGCGCTTCGGCGCGCTTGCGCTCGGTAATATCTCTGCTTTCACCCAGGATGGATATGGGTTTCCCGTTTTTGTCCTGAATAAAACTTAAAGTGGTTTCCAGCCATATCAGGTGGTTGTCCTTACAGCGAAATTCCACTTCCAGTGAACGTTTATAGTTGGGAGGCGGCGGCTTTGTCTCCGCTTTGGCCATTTCAGTCGAAAACATTTCAGAGGCTTTCTGAAAAGATTCCGGTGTGAGAAGTTTGTCCAATGGGATACTTTTAATCTCGGCAAAAGTATATCCCACTGCTTTTTCTGAGGACGGGCTAAAATACTGGAACCTCAGGTTCAGGTCAAAGAGCCACACCTGATCTGTCATGTGGTCTGCCAGAAGACGGTATTGCTCTTCGGCGCGCTTGCGCTCGGTAATATCCCGGCTCACGCCCAGAATACCGGTGGTTTGCTGTTTTTTATCTCTGACCAAGGAAAACTTGGTTTCCGTCCATACGGTGTTTCCGTCTTTTTGGTTGATTTCCAGTTGAAGCGTCCGCTCCAGGGAATCTTTGCTACCCGCTTTTTCCAGATCCAGCATCTCGAACAATGTTTTCAGAGCTTCATCCTGTGATGGAGATGCAAAGGCATCAGCCAGCGTCTGGGTCATGACTTCTTCCGGTTCGTATCCTCTCAGGACTTTCACGGACGGGCTGACATAGGTATATTGCATCTGCATATCCACAACAAAAATAACGTCTTTGATGTTATCCGTCAACCGTTCGATGGTGGTAAAAGCCTTGGAAATGCTTGCTCTGAGGTTGGTAATATATCCGCCGATTACGGCAAACCATGGCAAAATAAGAGCGAGAACCACAATGTTGAATATATCCACGCTCTTATTCAGAAATTCAGGATGAGTCTTGTAAAGTATAAAGATAACCGCGGAATAGTTCACCAGAGCGAAAACCGATAGAAAAAGAAATTGCCGGACTCTTAATCTGAAAAATCCGAATACAAGCACAACCATGTAAACCAGAAGAACCGCACTTCTGGCTTCATAGGCGTAATAAACAACCACCATCGTCCAGAAGGTGGCTATCAACATCTGGAGAAGCGTCAGACTCGGATCTTTGAATCGTTTATTGAATCCGGTTCTGAATATGATGTAAAGAAAAATATTGACGCAAAAACTTGCTGAAACACCGGCAATCAGAATTGCTAAAGGCACTCTTGTCAGTCCCAGTGAATAACCGACAAAGCAGATAGCGCTCCACATCAGGTACGCGCCGAAGGCGATGAGAAAGCGTTTGATTCTTAAAGTCTGATTGTAATCATCTTTAGGAAAAATATTGAACATATATGCCGCTTTTAATTATTACACTAAAAGCTCCTTAAATGATTTTAAAAAAATATACTTAAAAAAATTTATTAAGTAAACAATTTATTTTTCCAAGTGAGCTTATTTTGTAACCTGGGAACCTTAATACAGACTTCCCCGCAGGCTATGCAAGGAGAAACTTTAGTGCATGTTGAAGATTGAATTCAGACGTGTTTTATAAAACGCATCGTCTCCTGATATATTTCTATAAAGCTGCCTATGATGGCAAGGACAAACAATGCCAGCATAAATTTCGGGGCAGTGCCCAGTAATTCATCCAAAAGGTAACCCAACCAGAGGAAAAGACAGGAAGCGATCACCAGCGCAAATCCCCAGGCCGATAACATAATGATTACACGAAAAGAAGTGGAGGTCATAAGGTGTGCTTTGTGGGTGATTACTGACATAATTTATTTCCTCATTTCGTCTGTTAAGGTTGGTTAACTGAATCATCATGCCAACCGCTACGTTTCCCGAGAATATCTTTTGTTCTTTAATTATAAAATAATCATCATATCAGGGTTTTTCAAGAAAACTGTACGATAAGTTTTATGATGCTGGTCATATTTGACTTTCTCTAATTCCAGGCTTGCTAAAAATAATTTGTAGTGATAATCCATAAAAAAACTTGGGAGGCTGATAACTTGATTACTGATAAGATCATTCAGGGAATGAAATCTTCCATAGAGAAATTGGAAAGGCAAAAGAAAAAGAATTCTCGAACCTTCAGATATATCCTTATCAGCATATTTTTTGTTTTCATGATGTTTGTTGCATTTTTGATTTATTTTTTCGTGAAATATGGTCCGATTGTACTGAGTTTATATGAACAAAGATATATTTATAAGAAAGTCATAACGGCCTCTGTCGATTCCAGTTTTCCTGTTTCGGCCACCATAGATCAGGTATCCCAAATTCCCATTAAGGAAAACTTCCAATATTCTGTTCCTGTTAAGACGGTAATCAAGGCGCCGGTAAATCAGAAAATTATTGTGCCTTTTGATAAACCTTTAAATATTCCCATTGATCATGTGTTTCGTTTGGATGAAAAAATTAATGTAAAAACGGATTTCCCTTTTGAAACCAAAGTTACCATTAAGATGTTTGGGGTAAACAAGGACGTGCCTGTGAAAGGTGTAATTCCTTTGAACATTGTGATCCCTTTAAAGCATGATATTCATATTAAAGATACCCTGGCTGTCACACCTCAAGAGTCTATTACTTTTCCAATTAATTCTATCTTTGAGGTGCCTGTTGATTTTACATTGAAGGGAGAGGCCCCTATTGACAGAACGATTTCCGTACCGATAAAAGATAAATTCAATGCCGATGTGATGTTGAAAGACAGAATCCCGGTAACACTGGAATTTGGGTCTTTCTTCGCGAATAAAAAATTTATAAGAAATGAAAAACTTGAGGAAAGTATACCCGTTGTTCCAGAGAAAAACGTAAAGCCTTAACGATGATAACGGAAAGTCTGCTTGGAACATAAGAAATAGTTCCGGGCCTTATTCATTCTATCTATAATCCGTTGTAAAAAATCACAACTCTGTCATCGCCGCCGCCTGCCACGCTCGCCGTTGTCAAAAGTTGAGTTTTGGCCGTCACATTTCCACGAACTTCCGCGTCAAGGAACATGAGAGCCCAGGTGAAGATATCGTTGGTCGAAGGAATGTCGAAGCCGTGTTCCACTCCGGAGAGCGCAACAAGTTCGCGGGTTCCGTTTAGTCGTGACATGCCCTGTTCAACCATATTGATCGGCGCAACAGTATCCGCTGTTCCACTGATGCCGAGGAAAGGAAGATTGACGTCGTCGAGTCCCTCCTGGTTGCGTCCGAATGCAGGTAAGATAGGCTGCCCGAAATAGGGAACATAACCAACCGCTGCTTTGATCCGCGTGTCGTAAGTGACCTGTCTCCATGACTTTCCGAGGTCGAAGTATGAAGTAGTAAGACCGGCGCCGCCCAAGAGCATCATGGTCTCGCTGCCCATGCTTGCTCCGAATCCTCCGATCTGTGTGGCATCCAGATGATTTTGCCATTGCGGGTGTTGAAGAACGATGGTGAGTGCTTCGGATATTGCAAGTGGCCGCAATGCCTGCAACGCTGTGAAGTTTTCCTGATTTACTACCAATTCAATGACGTCACTGAGGTTTTCGATATTGAGGTCGGAAAAGCGGAAGTCGCCGTGAAAAGGTGCGACGACGACATAACCGTAACTCGCAAAAGCGGACATCGCCGTAAAGTATGCGGAGGAGGAAATCGGGCTGTCGCCAAAACCGTGCGAAAACACAACCACCGGATAACGCGCTGAAGCATCCGCAAAAATTGGAGGATCCGATCCGGTCTGCATATGCGGCACAACGTCGCCGGTGGGTAACATATAGTCGGGATGAGGGTTGTCTGCCGAAGTAGGATAGCATGCGATGACTGCAAACTCAACTTCCTCTCCGGCAAAGGAACCGTAGAGATCAGAGTCCAATGGCGCGGTCACTCTCGCGATCAGTGTATTGTTAGGATCAGTCAGCAGGGCTGTCACATAGCCGTCTGTTCCTTCCCAAAAGTCTTTCGCCTCTTCCTCGTCGTCTGAAATATGGCTGAAATCCTGGGCAACGTTAGTGCAGGCAACTGCATAGGGGCCGGGTATTGTCAATGGCTGTATGACTTCAGTCGGCGCCGGAGTATCCGGTAAATTACTGCTGTCGTCACCGCCACCACCACCGCTGCATCCGGCGAATGCCAATGCAATTCCTAACAAGACCGGCAACAGTAATATCCGCAAAAAATCTTTCATGACCGTACCTCCTTCAAAATTTATACCACATGTTAATTTGAAGTTCAGCCGTTTTTTCGCTTTTTGAGCTGTCATTACTACACTGTGTCTGTAACATTTGAGTTTCACTAAAAATTTGAGACTCATTATCATTGACATACTCATTAATTCTTTATATATTCCCGTAACTAGAAAAACATTTCCAATCAAAGCTATGGCGATAAGGAATGCGGAGAAACACCGATATTTTCAGACCTCATCCCATTATTCTCATTAATCGTAAGTTATTAGGAGGCATTTAATGATGCTGAATCTGTTGACATTGAAGTTTGCTGGAAAATCATCAAACCTTGAAGCTCCCTTTCTGAGAGATTACTATCAGCTGTCACTTCCCCAGGTTCGTATATCGGCATTTTTAGCAGCATTTGTTTATGCGGCCTTCGGCTACCTGGACGCGATACTCATGCCCGAACAGAGGTTAACGATGTGGCTTATCCGTTTTGTTATTATCTTTCCTGTGTTTTTAGGCACTTTTTTTCTATCGTTTTCACGGATCTTTGAACGATATATGCAGCCTATTCTGGCGGGTAATATAATTCTTGCCGGTGGTGGCATTGTCTGTATGATTGTTATTGCTCCGGCGCCAATTAATTATTATTATTACGCAGGCCTGCTGCTTGTTTTCATGTGGGGTTACACTTTTGTTCGCCTTAGATTCCTTTGGGCTTCATTGGCCGGATGGGTGCTGGTGGCTTTGTACGAAATTGCCGCCCTTTGGATCAGTCCAACGCCTCATTATGTTCTGATAAGCAACAACTTCTTTTTCATTACCGCGAATGCCATTGGAATGATGGCTTGTTGTTCCATAGAGTTTTATGCCCGGCGTGATTTTTTCATGGCGCACCAGTTAAAGATCGAACGGGAAAATGTTAAAAAGATCGATCAGGAAATGGAAGAACGTCTGCAAAAGCAGACAAAAGAATATAAGATCGTTAACCGGACTCTGGAACAGGAAATCGCCGGACATAAAAAGGTTGTGGCCGAAAAGAAGGCGTCACTCGAAGAATTGCAGGAGCGTGAGAAGCTCTATCGGGCATTGGTGGAAAATGCAAACGATATGGTCTTGCGAACAAACATTGAAGGGTATTTTACTTTTGTCAATGCGTCTACCGTTCGCATTACAGGATATGATGAAAAGGAGCTTATCGGTAAACATTATTCGGTATTGATTCATCCTGATTTGCGTGATTCAGCCAATAAATTTTTCAAACATCAGTATGTAACGGGTATTCAAAACACCTATTCGGAATATCCCGTTATTACGAAGGATGGCCGGAATCTCTGGCTTGGACAAAATACGCAGTTGTTTTTTGAAAATGGCGAAGTCGTAGGATTTCAGGCGGTGTCCCGCGATATTACCGAACACAAGCGTCGGGGGAAAGCGGACGGTTGATGAGCGAAAAGTTCCACATAAAGTCGAAAGGTGCTTTAAGCGTTTTACGTCCCATCAATAACGTGGCTGTGTTTGTGCGTGCAGCCGCTGAATACGGGATCAATCCCAAAGACATTCTTGCCGGTAGCGGCATTAAAATGAGCGAGCTGGAAGATCCACATCGCATCATTACGACAGCGCAGGAAATTATGATCGGCCGCAAACTGGCGCAACTTGCGCCCTCTCCTATAAGTGGTCTGGATTTGGGACCGCATCACCATCTCATTTCCAAAGGGAAGCTGGGCATGGCAGCCATGTGCTGTGAAACGGCATTGGAGGCCCTCAAATTGATGCTCAATTACATTGACCTGGCCTCTTCATATTTTCAGTACGATTTAACCATCAATGGCAAAAAGGGTTGCATCCGCATGAAAGAGCTGGTGCGTCTGGATGATTTTCGCTTATACCTTTTTGAAACGGAAATTGTCTCGGTGCACACCATATGCGCTATGATTCTGGATGACGTGCGTGTTTTCAATGAAATGCGCATTGCCTATCCGGCGCCGGTTTACGGGGCCAGATATAAAGAAATATTTCATTGTCCGGTATTTTTTGACGCTCCCGAACATTTAATTTTATTTGACGCCACGCTTCTTGATAGACCGCTCAAGCACGCCAATCCCCTGACGAAGAAGATTCTGGAGAAGGAATGCCAGCAGTTATGCGAGCGTCTCAACGAAAATACGACACTCACAGACAAGATCCGGCACGAACTTCTATTTGCGGACGGAGATTTCCCGACTCTCGATCAACTGGCTCAACGTATCAATATGCCGGAGCGCACTATCCGGCGAAAACTGACCATGGACGGGACATCGTATAAGGATATTCTTTCCGAAATCCGTAAGCAGAAAGCAATGGATCTTATAGCAGCGGGAGATTTATCAATGGAGAAAATAGCCGAAAAACTGGGCTACAGCGACACAGTCAGTTTTTATCATGCTTTTAAGACCTGGACCGGCACCACCCCCGCAAATTACCGGACGAAAGCATCTTGATACAGCCGTTTTGATTCGTATTTATCTTTTTCATATGATTATTAATTATACAGGCTCAATATCCAGTGGCCGTTTTTATTAATATTTATGTCCGTTAATGTCATTGTTTCTTGTTGTCAATTTTTGTATCTTACATCATCAGGATCATGTCTGCTTGAATGATTGTCGTAATGGTGTCGTATATGACAGATGAAGAAAGTTCTATTATTGACAGTTGGAATAGGCATTGGTTCTATCACAATGAAAATATCCAAAACAGATGCGGCAGTTGATTTACATTTTTCTGGAAAGGTAAATTAATGAGTATAAAAGGCCAATCCATAAAGATCAACGATCTTAAATTTAATGTAGCGATTGAGGGCAAAGGGTTACCCGTGATCTTGTTGCACGGCTTTCCCGATTCCGCGTATGTTTGGCGTGAACAAATTAAAGCCCTCAGTCAAAAAGGATATCAGGTGATTGCCCCGGATTTGAGGGGTATGGGTGATTCTGAAGCTCCGCAGGAGCGAAAGCAATACGGCGTAGACATAATCTGCTCCGATGTCGTCGCATTGATGGACTATCTTGGAATAGAAAAAGCCCCGGTGATTGGTCACGATTGGGGAGCCGTTACCGGTTGGGTATTTACCGGTAAATATCCAGAGCGCGTGAAATGTTATGTAGCGTTATCGGTAGCTCATCCCAAAGCTTACAGATCCAATTTAGAACAATTGCTTCGTGGTTGGTACACGGTTCTATTTCAATTTCCATATATTGCCGAAGGAATTATCCGGGCGTTTGATTGGTTCCCAGTGCATAAAATGACGAACAATCATCCCGAGGCCGGCCACTGGATTGAGGACCTCAAACGTAAAGGGCGTCTGAGCGCCGCTTTAAACTGGTATAGAGCAAATGAAATTCATATGCTTTTAGGTTATTTTCCAAAAATCAAAGTGCCTGTTCTTGGTATCTGGAGCACCGGTGATATCTTCTTGTGCGAAAAGCCAATGCTTTTAAGCGCCAGATATGTTGACGCACCATGGAGTTATGAACGCATTGAGGGGGCCGGACACTGGATTCCCCTGGATGCGCCTAAACGTTTGAACAATATTTTAATTGATTATCTTACTAGGAAAAATCCAGGACAATCGGCTGAATCCGCGAATGCTTGAAATTGGCGACGAAATATCCGGGGTACCTTGAATGCCTATCTTTTATGTCATTGTTAAATATAAAGAATTAATATCGCATGGCCGTTTTTATCAATATAAATGGCCGTTCGTGTCATTGACTCTTTTTTGCTGTTCGGATACTTTGCATAAACAGAAATATCCCCCTCAAGAATTGTTGTCAGTGTAGTACCGGAATGAGACATATTTTAGGAGATAATCTTATGTTGACGGTCGGAATAGACATCGGTTCCATCACCACAAAGATAGCTATGATGGATGGCGGCAAACTGCTGCACACGGATGTGGCTTTAAGCGGCTATGACATGGACAAGGCCTGGCGCGATATTTACGCCAGGATGCTCCAGAATACCGGTAAAAAGGAAACAGACATCGGCTGCATTATTTCCACCGGATACGGCAGGAATATCGTTGATGCCGCTCAGAAGAAAATTACCGAAATCACCTGCCACGCTGCCGGAGCAAAATATTTCTATCCTAAAGTTAAAGCCGTCATCGATATCGGCGGACAGGACAGCAAATTCATTAAAATAGACGACAGCGGCAGCGTTGCCGATTTTGTCATGAACGACAAATGTGCCGCCGGTACAGGACGATTTCTGGAAGTTATGGCGCGCGCTCTTCATGTGGAAATCAAGGATTTTTCGGCCATGTCTAAGAACGCGAAAAAGTCGGTGGTTATCAGCAGTATGTGTACGGTGTTCGCGGAATCGGAAGTAATCTCGCTGATTGCCAAGGGCGAAAGCAGAGAAAACATTATTGCGGGCATCCATGAATCCATAGCCTCCAGGATGATGTCCATGATGAACCGATCCGGTGTGGTCAAGCCGATTGTGATGACCGGCGGCGTGTCGAAGAATATCGGCATGCGTCAGGCTCTGGAGAAAAAAATCGGTATGGCGATAGACGTACCCGAACAGGCCCAGATTTGCGGAGCTATAGGCGCGGCGATATTAGGCGATAAAAAAATAGATGGCCAATTGCATAAAACATAGAACTGTCACCCCCGCAAAGGCGGTGGTCCAGAACATTTTAAAAAACTGGATTTAACCTAAAGGTCACTTCGCCCGCCTTCGTAACCTGAAGGTCATCTGCGACGGGAATGACAAACTATTTTAAGTTTTATAATTGATTTCCAGAGAATCAATATTTAGAGGTGAGTAAATGAAGAAGTTCGCGTATTACGACACCGGACATGAGTTTCCGGAAGAAATCGTCATAGCCGCGGGGTTTACGCCGTTTAAGATTCTGGGCGATGTGAACGTGTCCACCGATCCGGCCGACCGTTATGTGCAAAATTACATCTGCCCGTTTTCGCGCTCCTGCCTGACCGAAGGAATGGCGCGCTCAGGGGAATGGGCGGGTATTGCCTTTTGTCATGGTTGCGACACCACCAACAATCAGTACGATATCTGGAAATATCATGTAAAAACCGATTTCCTCTATTGGATTAATACCCCGGCAAAAAACGATAAAATTTCGCGGACGTTTCACTCTCGTGAACTCCGTCGCTTCAAGGAACACCTCGAAAAGAAATTCGATGTTAAAATCCCTGACGATAAATTAAAAGAGGCCATCAAAAAATCAAACAAGATAAAAAGCCTCATGCGGGAGCTTTCCGAATTAAGGAGCGTGAAAGATATCCCCAATGTGGAATATTTTATTACCGCCCGTAAGTGTGTACAGATGGATAAGGACGAACTGATCAGGGATCTAGAAGATACTCTCAAAGAATGGCAAGCTCGACCAGCTTTTCCCAAAAATATGGTTCCGGTACTGGTGACCGGCTCCGACATTACCTATTCGGAAGTCATGCAGATATTCGAGGCTGCCGGACTGAGAGTTGTACGCGATGATTTGTCTTTGGGCGAGCGTTACTTCGCGCAAACCATTCCGGAAAACGGCGACCCGATAGAAGCGCTGACAACTTATAACTCCATCATTCCCCAGCCGCCGACAAAGATTCCTTTTTATGTCCGGCTTGATTATCTGCGTCAGTGCCTGAAAGAGACAAAGGTTGAGGGAATTGTGTTACAACGGCTGATGTTTTGTGAGCCCAACGGTCTTGATTTTCCATTCTTAACAAATGAACTAAAGAAAGACGGCCACAAACTGATTGTCATTGAACGTGAGTACACACCCACTATTGACCAGCAGATGGTGAGCCGTCTGGAGAGCTTCAGAGAAATAATAACTCAATGAGATCAGGAGAACAGTTATGATAAGATTGGCTCGTTTCATCGCTCAAAACCCGCAACTTTTCGCACAGGGCATCAAGGGTTATCTCAACCAGCCCCTGACTCCGCGCATGTTGCAGATAATAATGCAGTATACCAATCGTTCCAAGATGTACAAACTGATGCCGTGGAGATTTAGAAAGCTCGGATGTTTTACCGCTGGTTTCCCAGCTGAAATAGCGGCGAGTATGGGCTTTTTCCCCGGTTTCCCGGAAGCCTATGCGGCACTTACTGCTACCGCCGGATGCGCGGTGCCGGCCATTGAATGCACCGATGGCCTGGGTTACGGCCGCGACATTTGCACGTATATGAAAACCAGCATCGGCGCCTCTCACATGGGATGGCCTGAGGATTTCGGCGGCAACCGTGTAGCAGATGCCTATTTCTCGGCCAACTTTGTGTGCGACACTCATCTCAAATGGATGGAAAATGAGGCCCGGATTCATAATAAACCGTATTTTGCTCTTGATTATCCAAGTTTTGTAGCCGGTGAAAGCGAAGATCGCATTGAGGAATATGTAGATTATGTCGAAGCACAGATGTGGGATATGATAAAGTTTCTGGAAGACATTACCGGCAGAAAGTTTGATGAAGACTATTATTTGGAACTGGTAAATAACTCATACCAGATTTGCCAGCTTTTCAAGGAAGTCAACGACTACCGTAAAAGATTTCCGGCCAACAAATATTTTGAATGGGTACGCCTGTTCATGCTGCCCATGGTAACGCAATGGAACCAAAAAGATGCCATACGGTTTTATACCAGTGAACTGAAAAAAGCCGAGAAACGCTATGGCGATAACAAGGTTATTGAATCCGGCCGTGAAAAATACCGCATCTGCTGGGAGGGAATCACCCTCTGGTACAACGTTGATTTATATCAAAAGGTTTTGGCAGAGAAGGGCGCCCGAGTGGTCATCGATCCTTATACAATTTCCTTTGCCGGTCGCGGCAAGCCCGGTAAGACCATGAAGGAAACGTTGCGGCAGGTTGCCCGCGATACTTTAATTATTCCTTACACTCTTAACCTCGATAGAAGAATTGAATACTTTAATAAGATGATTGTTGATTACGATTTGGACGGCATCATTATGCATGAGAACCACAGCTGTCGACCCAGCAGCACCGGTTTGCTCGATTTGCGCGACGCGCTGCAGAAGCGTTGGGGTATTCCCGTGTTGATGATGAATACCGATCACTGCGATCCTCGTGTCTATGCTGAAGGGCCGATGAATACGCGCATTGACGGATTTGTGGAGTTGATGGAGGAGTATACGAAAAGAAAAAAAAGAGGATAAACAAAGTGAAAGAAGTCTTTGCAAAAAGCACAATCGCCGGCATCGAATTTAAAAATAAAATATTTCGTTCTGCAACATTTGAAGGTCTTTCCGATCAGGAAGGAAGGCCGACGAAAAAGCTGTCCGATCTTTATATAAAACTGGCCAAAGG
>DJVN01000050.1:0-2926 GCA_002441205.1 Syntrophaceae bacterium UBA6255
CATTTCTATAACCGAAAACAAGTGCGAATAATACGCAATAATATTAGCATATTGAAGAGTAAGTTAATAAGTTAACAACGTCCCCTTGTCACTCCTGATTCATTCCACGGAGAATGGAATTACACCATTTCTCCAAAACATATTTGCAATAGTTAATTCGTGACGCCGCCTAACGATAGTAATTATACATCCCTAGAAATATTTTTATGAATCGCATTAAGGGTTGCACGCACACCTCTCGATAGCTGTAATTTATTTAAGGATTCCTTAATAACACATTTGAGTAGGCTACACACTATTTCTATAGCCTTAGCCTCCGTAATGCGCTCAATATTGATCTCCTTTTGAGCATAACCATCGTATTCAGAGTCGTCTATATTCTTAGACCTATGCCCTATTTCGGCATATAAAAACGTTTTAAGCGGTTCAATTTTATTCTTAGTGTTTAAATCTGCATAAAACCCAAAATCAAACCAACCCTTCCAATAGTTATTTTCATCTTTGAGTGGAAATTCATAATACGTATAAAACTTGCCTGCAAAAATTCTCTCTTTTGAAATTTCCCTTTCATTGTCAAGGTCTTTTTGGGCACGTGAGACATGCGAGTCTAAAATCTTGGGAGAAAAATAAAAATTAGGAGTGGGTCGTTTAGGGAATTTGTTGTCCGGCATATATGTATGGCGTATGTGGTCTCCAATCAACCCCGTATTCGAAATTAGGCTTTCCAGCACTCGTGGAGCATTTAAAATTGTTTTATGGGAACGCTGTTTATGCAAGCCATGATTTTGACAAATATGAAGTGAATTGATCATCAATAACATTAGTGAATCTTTATCCACGGCTTTAAACATAAGGGCCTCCTCTTCAAAATATTCTTTTACCATTTTTGCCACATGGGAATCCGAATTATTAGCTAATATAATCCTTGCGATATCACCATAACTAAAAGATTTAGCAAAGTTACCATTATCCGAAAGTAGCTTTTCCTCTGCTTTGGGCAATACAGATTTTGTAATAACCACAAAAGGAATTTCTTCATGTTTATATTTATTACAAAATTTTATGTAATCTGAAATTTGGGCGTGATTACGATCATTTTTTTGGTCTTCATATTTCACCTCTACTAACGCTGACACATTCCCATTGCTATCAATCAAGGCAATATCCGCCCTGCGTGTATTCTTAAGATATGGCCAGTATTTGCGGAGAGACTCTTCTCTCTTTATTACTTCATATTTAACTTTCTTCCCAAAAACAGCTTGTACAATTTTGGGTTCCGCCGATAATAATTCTTGTAACACACAAGAAACATAACGCCCACCGTAATCTTGATTGAGCCAATTTTTCACAGACATGAAAAAACTCATATCTCAATGCTCCTTCATCATCGATTGTTCGTCATTTATATTGCTCAAGATATTTTATTATAGCAGCAAATCTTGTACATGAACAATTTTTACCATTTTGTTTACCCTTACCAAGCTAAATGAGCCGCACCTATCTTTTTACTTTTTAAAGTTTAAAACTTCCTTTGCCAACTTTTTAGGATCGCTGAGTTGTCGGTTATCACTAAAAAACTTACGCATATCATAGAAAAAGCTTGCCCCACTGAGATCTGCTTCCTTTACGTTGGGATAACTCAGAGTCGAATCAACCCAAATTCTGAATTGCATATAAATACTCTTCCAGTCATTATTTTTATCGGCAATTATTACACCCCCAAATGCTCGGGCTATTGAAAAACAATTTAGCATGAATTCCCAACTGTTCAGTTTATCCCAGTACAAATATTCAATCTCTTTCCCCTCGCCAACCATAGGACTTACTTTTTTGATTGCCGCTGTGAGATCCTCGACCCAATCAATCGATTGAAGTTTTTTATCATGTTTATAGGGTTCATAATCCATTTTTCTTATCCATGTTTCAAAATCCTGAACGGATTTGCCTTTATATTTTTTCCACACTACTTCGCCGTCCATGAGATACCTCAAAATTTGTTTATTTTGTCTTCGAATTTTCGACAATAAGTTGAATCAGCTTGTAATATATTCAATTTTAATAATCAACACCTTTCCCCAACTTTTGTCTATATTTTCAAATGACTGTCACCCCTTGGTACTGATAGCGATAAAAAAGCGTATTAATGACATCTATTGATAATTCGTATGGAATGGTTTGAAACCGTTCTTTAATTGGCACTACCGTATCGTGTACCAGCTATTCCCCCGTTTAACCAAGCCGCATGCAAGCGATAACTGCTGATCCCCTTCAGGCACTGTATAGCCTGTAGCAATCTGCTTTATTTTAAATTGTGCTTCATAAACAAAGACCTTTTCCTGATTGATTTCTTTTTTGTATTTATTGGTGATTTTAAAGTCGGCAACAGTCCATTCATCGGGCGACTTGCCGAAACATTGAACAAAACCATTTTGAATGGTTTGCTCATCCGGTTCCGAAGAAAATATACCGCATCCTGTAATCAAAGTCATAACTATCAACAAAACAACTAATTCCCTAAGTCTAATCTTCATCTTGCATTCTCCTTTTCAAAAAATATTCTTTGGTTAATCGCTACCTGAACCAAATTGTTGAGCCTGATTATGCCACGGCATCGTTCCATATCACGACACGATTGCTATGATTCTTGTTGACTGTTTTCAACAATGTGCGATAATTGCGCTTAAAATAAACAAGGAAGGTACTTCATGGCTAAAAAACTGGATTCCTACAAGAGTTACGGTCAGAAGCTGATGAGTCTGTTTGTCCGGCTGATGTTTTCCGGCGAGCGTTTATCGCTTACGGAACTGGCCCGGATGGAGAATTGTTCAAAGCAGACGATTATTCGGCTGCTCAACGATATTAGAATGTCCTACGGTATGGATATTGAGGAAACCTTCCAGGGAAACAAAAAATATTATCGAATCAA
>DJVN01000050.1:2993-3798 GCA_002441205.1 Syntrophaceae bacterium UBA6255
GCCTCTTTCCGGCCGGGAACGATTGACTATTCGCAGAAACATGCCATTATTCACACGCTGATCGAGGCGATGGAAAAACAAAAAGTCTGCAAACTGACCTATCAGGGACTCGACTCGGCCAAGCCAAAGACGTTCCACGTCAAACCGCTGAAGCTCTTTTCCCATGCCGACACGATTTATCTGCACACGCAAAAGGCCAAGGAACCGGGGAAACCCTATCGCTCACCCAAATTCGACCCCCTGCTGGCCGTCCATCGCATACAGTCGGCTGAATTGACGGATATTGCTTTCCAGCAGCCGGAAAATTTTGACTTTGATAAAGTTTTCAACAGCCATTTCGGAGTCATGAAGGACGATGCGTTTACAGTGGAAGTGGAATTCACCGGCTGGCCTGCCCGCTTTGTAACTGAACGAATCTGGAGTGCCAATCAAAAAATAAAAAGAAAAGACGATAACACGATTAATTTGACATTCACTGCTTCTTCCGAAACGGAACTCTTATCCTGGCTTCTTTCGTTTGGCGACGAGGCGCGCCTGATCAAACCAAAATGGCTGGTGAAGGAAATGAAGGCGAAAACCTTGAATCTGTCAAAGCTCTATGGGGCAGTATAATAATCATCCATCCCTTTCATAATACTGCATTGGCTATTGCAATGCGTGCGCTTCAGCGTAAGGCGCGAATAAGAAATGTTCTTCGTTATTTGAATAATACATTGAGAACTTCCGCGGCAAGCGTTATAAGGAAAAAAATTGAAAGGATACCGGCATGAAATATTTAAAAATTAACGGAGTTCTTTCACGGCGA
>DJVN01000262.1 GCA_002441205.1 Syntrophaceae bacterium UBA6255
ACAACTGGTTATCAGACTGCATAAACCTTTATCGGATTAATCTGAATCCGCAAATACGAACGAATTGGTCGTATGTTGACTTGCCTTTTGCAAGTTATTTTTCTATAAAAACGCTGCTAACTTATAAGCGCATTGGGGGATAAATGAGTACCGCACTACCACGAGATTATCACACCCTTCTAGAACGGACACTGAATGATAATTTTTTGCCACATCTTCCACCGCTATTGGATGCCTCAAAGCCTATGGATGAGCAATATCGCAAGAATCTGTCCCGGGCGTTTGGCGCATTCGCTTTGCATCGCATTTGTGATATTAACCCAACAAGTGCAGCTAAATCTGTTGTTGATGATTTTGATGATTGTGGCGTGGACGCTGTTTATTATTTGGCAAGAACAGAAACCTTATATCTTATTCAATCCAAGATCAAGATGTCTGAGCAATTCCAGCTGGCTGATGCCTTAAAATTTACCCAAGGCATTAGGAAATTAATCTCACTCGATTTTACTGGATTTAACCAAAACGTTCAAAACCGCCTGACAGAAATCGAAGATGCACTTGAAAATTGCAGTCATATTCAACTTCTCGTTGCTCATACTGGGTCAGGAATTAGTAACCATGCCAGAGAGGCCATTGATAACTTCATTAGAGATGATCACGGAGAGGACAGATTAGTCGATAAGCCTATAGATTATGATGCCATAAGAGTAGTGCAAGATCTGCAGGAAGCGAATGCCTACAAAAAGATCGATACAGAAATCTGGATTCAGAAATGCTCATCTGTTACTGATCCACGCGCAACTTATTTTGGTCTAATTCCACTCAGCGAATTAGTAAAGCTTCACCAGAAGCATGGTAAAGCCCTTTACGCGAAAAATATCCGAACTTTTCTCGGGCAAAAAACCGACGTAAACGTATCAATTCGCCAGACTCTTTCAGCTAATCCGAAAGAATTCCTCTATTTGAACAACGGAGTGGCCGCACTTTGCCAGGATGTCGAGCAGAAAGGATCAAACCGGTTGCATAAAGGGGGAAAGAAATTCAAGGTTAGAGGGTTCTCTATCATCAACGGTGCACAGACTATTGCCTCTGCCGCTCAGTTACTGGAAGACAACAGTAAGGCTGATATTTCGGCTGCCCGTGTCTCATTCACTCTTATAAAGGCATCTGATAGTGACGAGTTCGGCAAATCCGTAACACGCGCACGCAATCACCAAAACCCTGTTACATTGTCGCACTTTGTTGCCCTTGATGATGAGCAGGAACGACTCCGCAGGGAGCTTGCTCATCTTGACATTCATTATGCGTATAAGGCTGAAGCTTCAGATAATAAATCTGATCCTATGCGCATAGGCGTTGATGAAGCTGCTCAGGCGCTTGCGCTGTTTCACCCTGATCCGCGTTTTGTCATATGGTTAAAAAAGGAACCATCACGGTTACTTGACATGAATACCGAACAATACAAGACCCTTTTTTCTGCAACGCTTTCGGCAATCAAGCTGGCAAATGCCGTGCAATTCCTCAGATATGTTCAGTGTCGGATGACAACTGAAGTTCGCGCCGCATCTGGACAGGAACGCCTAACATACAAGCACGGAAATCATGCAATAGGGTGGGTCCTTGCAAAGCGAGTCGCAAATGAGTGCTCTGGCGCCAGGCTTTTCGATGAGGGCAAACTTAGAGACGGTATCGGAGTTGCTTTTGACCAGCTTCGTCAGACGGTATGGGCAGTAACGGGAAACCGAATAAATATTACCTTTAAGGGACCTCTTGCGTTATATAGAAATCAGACAGAGACGATACCTTTATTGGATTCCATTATAATTCAACACTATAATCTGGGCGCTGATCCAGTTGTGGCAATTAAGAAGAACCAACAAACGGTAGGACAGGCATACCCTAAAGATTTATTTGAGTATTTAATTGCGAAGGCACCTCAGATAGGAAGCTTGACATGAATAGAAAACAGAAACTTGAATTGACATGGATTGGAAAAGAGAACCGGCCGCGGCTGGAACCGCGAATTCTTTTGGAAGATCCTGCGAAATCTTATCATGCAAAACATCGGGTGACCGGCAAGGACATTTTCGACAACCGTTTGATCTTCGGGGATAACCTGCTGGCGCTAAAAGCGCTGGAGGCGGAGTTTACGGGCAAGGTCAAGTGCATCTTTATCGACCCACCTTACAATACGGGCAGCGCCTTTACTCACTACGATGACGGACTGGAGCATTCCATCTGGCTGTCGCTGATGCGCGACCGGCTGGAGATCATACGGCGGTTGTTGTCTGATGATGGCTCCCTGTGGATTACGATTGATGACAATGAATGCCATTATTTGAAGGTCCTATGCGACGAAGTGTTTGGGCGTGACAATTTCATTGCCAATGTTGTTTGGGAAAAAGTATACACGCCAAAGAGTAATGGCCGCGGTCTAAGTTCTGATCACGACCATATTCTTTTATATGCTAAAACGAATCAATGGCTGGATTCAGGCTGGAATATGATTCCGCGAAGCGATGAACAACAATCACGTTTTAAGAATCCTGATAATGATCCCGAAGGCCCTTGGCGCACATATCCACTCGATGTGCGAACGGAAGATTCGGCTAAACGCGAAAAGTATCGTTATGATGTTCAACTCCCGTCAGGGCGTGTTGTTAAACCGGGACCAGGCCGTCATTGGGCTCTTCCAAAGATTGAATTTGAACGCCAACGTACCTGTGGTGAAATTTTCTTTGGGAAGGACGGAAACGCCATGCCAACTAAGAAGGTGTATTTGAAGGCAGCAAGGCAGGGCGTAATTGCTAGAACGTGGTGGACATATAAGGAAGTCGGTGGAAATCAAGATGCAAAGCGCGAAATATTATCGTTATTTGGTGATACTGGGTTTATAACACCGAAGCCTGAAGCATTACTTGAACGTGCTTTAACGATTGCCACCAACCCCGGCGACCTCGTCCTCGATTCTTTCGCCGGGTCCGGCACAACCGGGGCAGTCGCCCACAAGATGGGCCGCCGCTGGATCATGGTAGAGCTGGGTGAGCATTGCCACACGCATATCATTCCGCGTCTGAAAAAAGTCATTGACGGCGAAGATTCGGGCGGCATTACCAAGGCGGTCAACTGGAAAGGCGGGGGCGGTTTCCGCTACTATCGCCTCGCGCCGTCGCTTTTGGAAAAAGACAAGTGGGGGAACTGGGTCATCAACAAAACCTACAACGCCGCCATGCTGGCTGAGGCGCTCTGCAAGCTGGAAGGCTTCACTTATGCGCCCAGCGATTCCGTCTATTGGCAGCATGGCTATTCCACGGAACGGGATTTTCTTTATGTGACAACCGCCAGCCTGACGCACGAGCAGCTCCTGCAACTCTCCGATGAGGTCGGGCCGGACCGCACGCTGCTGGTTCTCTGTACGGCCTTTCGCGGCCGGGGCGATTACCCCAATCTGACGGTCAAAAAGATTCCCCGGCAGGTGCTAACCCGCTGCGAATGGGGACATGACGATTACAGCCTGCAAGTGG
>DJVN01000108.1 GCA_002441205.1 Syntrophaceae bacterium UBA6255
TCAGTACGGCCGAGCCGACTTTGATCAAAATTTTTTTTGCGCGCGTGATAATTTTCTGTCGAATATTGTCCATGACGTCAACTCTAAACGGTCTATTTTAACTTTTCAGCAATTCTGCTTAATATTTCCTTTATGCCTTCGCCGGTTACCGCGGAAAAAGTATGTAATATTATGCCTTTTTTCTTGAATAGCGCAACCTGTTTTTTGGCGATTTCCTTAACATAAGGAAGGTCAATTTTATTGAGAGCCGCGATTTGCGGTTTTTCTGCGAGCTCAGCATTGTAATGTTTCAATTCCTTATTAATGGCGGCATAATTTGACCAGGCATCGGTATTCGGTTCCGTGGATATATCGATAATATGCAGCAACAGCGATGTTCTTTCCACATGCTTCAGAAATCTGTCGCCCATGCCCAAGCCCTCGTGAGCACCCGGTATAAGACCCGGAATATCGGCGAGGACGAAACTCCCGGCATCAGGATATTTGACGACGCCCAGATGCGGCGTCAGTGTGGTGAAAGGATAATCGGCAATTTTGGGTTTGGCTGCGGACACACGGGAAATGAAAGTTGATTTGCCCGCGTTTGGAAAACCGATGATTCCCACATCGGCCAACAGTTTCAATTCAAGTTTAAGAGTGAATTCATCTCCCTCCATTCCTTCCTGGGCAAAGCGGGGAGTCTGATGAGTCGAGGTCGTAAAGTGAGCGTTGCCTTTCCCGCCGATGCCGCCCCGGGCGGCTGTGAAAGTTTGTCCCGCCTGAGAGAGATCAGCGAGTTCTTCGCCTGTTTCAAAATTTTTGATGATCGTTCCCACCGGCACGGGGACGATCAGGTCTTCCGCGCTTTTGCCGGTCCGGTGATTGCCAGAACCGTGGCTGCCGTTTTTGGCGATCTGATGCTGCTTGTATTTTAAATCCAACAGCGTGTGATGACTTTCCGTAGCGCGGAAAATAACATCACCGCCTTTGCCGCCGTCACCGCCGTCGGGACCGCCTTTTGGCACGAATTTTTCCCGCCGGAAACTGACACAGCCGCTTCCACCATGACCGGCTTTGACATAAATTTTAGCTTCATCAACAAATTTCATGAATATGAATTCCCAATATTTAATTAAACTCGTCATGCCGGCGAAGGCCGGCATCCAGAATTATTTTTACTGGTTCCCGGCCTTCGCCGGCATGACATTCGGGATTCGTTTTTAGCGAGTCTCAATCCCCATTCGCTTCGCTGCGGGGATAATTCCACTTACGCATCGAGCTGCGTTTCACTTGCTCTCTGCGAGTGTCATTAAAAAAGGCGCTTGAAATAAGCGCCTTTAAAAGCTTTAATGTTTCATCATAATTTCCTATGATGCGTAAACGCTTACTTTCTTCCTTGTCTTATCCAGTCTTTCGTATTTTACCACGCCGTCAATCAGGGAAAAAATGGTAAAATCTTTACCCAATCCCACGTTATTGCCCGGGTGAATTTTTGTTCCGACCTGCCGCACAATGATAGAGCCGGCGTTGATTTTCTCTCCGCCGAAAACCTTGATTCCGCGTCTTTGTGAATTGCTGTCTCTACCGTTGCGGGAACTTCCCTGACCTTTCTTATGTGCCATGACTTCCTCCGCTTATATCGTGATCTTTGTTATTTTCATGCTGGTTAAATTTTGACGATGACCGGTCTTCTTGTGGAAGCCTTTGCGTCTCTTCATATGATAGACAGTCAATTTCGGGCCTTTTTTCTGGGCAACGATTTGACCGACGACTTTCGCTCCTTTTACAAACGGTGTTCCTACCTTGATTTCTTTATCATCGGACACCAACAGGACTTCATTGAATTCGACTTCATCGCCTTTATTTCCGGCCAGTTTTTCCACAGATAAAACATCACCTTCAGTTACTTTGTGCTGTTTTGCTCCTGTTTTAATTACTGCGTACATAATGTATCCTTTTTAAAAATAGAATTAAGAGAGGCACTTATAGACAAAATGTTTCTTTTTGTCAATAAAATTTAAATCTTGCAGGGAAATATTTTACCGGGATTTCTGTGTATGTCTAAGTTATTGAAATAATGTAATAAATGTTTACAAAAATATTCATTATCGAGGAATCTTTTTCAATATTAAACTTGTTTCGGCAATGTTATCATCGGATTGCTGATTTTAAAGACGTCCTGATATGAGCTTGATTATAAAAGGAAATTATGTCATTTTCTTTTAAAAAAATCTGGGGGTGAATCATGAATATGGATGCTCCGGTTGTGCTAATCAGCGGATGTTCAACGGGCATAGGCCGAGCACTGGCTATAGAATTTGCCGCCCGTAACTGGCAGGTATTTGTCACTGCCAGAAAACCGATGGCAATTGATGATCTGAAAGCGACGAATGTGGAAACATCTGCTCTTGACGTAACTGATGAGCAATCGATCAAGACCTGCGTTGATTCAGTGATCGCTCGAGCCGGACGAATCGATATGCTGATCAACAATGCTGGGTTTCTTCTTATCGGTCCTCTTGTTGAACTCGAAAACAGCGAATTGCGACGGCAGTTTGAAACCAACGTGCTAGGTTTGGCCGCTCTTACCCGGGCTGTTGTCCCGCATATGATTAAAAAAAGAGCGGGGAAAATCGTCAATATCAGCAGCATATTGGGAGTGCTGAACACACCCTTTACCGGCGCTTATTGCTCCACAAAAGCGGCGGTAACCGCGTATTCCGATTGTTTGCGTATCGAACTGGCTCCCTTCGGCATTGAAGTAATAACCGTACAACCCGGTGGCATTAAATCCAGTTTATCGGATAACGCCGATAAAGGTCTGGAGCGTTTCAAAAAAACGCCATACGGACCTATACAGGATTTTATCGTCGAGCGAGCTCATGTCTCACAACAAAATGCGACGCCCACGGAAGAATTTGCTAAAAAACTTGTCGATAAACTTGTTCGGGATAAAACGCCGAATTACATTCGTCTGGGGAAAGGCTCGATACTGCTTCCATTGATTGCAAAACTTCCCATTACGTTTGTAGACGCCTTACTCAGTAAAAGGTTCGGCTTGAACAGACTTTAGAATAGCTGGAATTATGAATTAATATGAGATATTAAAATAACATTATTGATCTTTATTCATCGTCATGAATTACGGCAGTGAGACTAAATGAAATACGGCATTATCGCGAATCCTGTTTCCGGCAAGCGTTCTCTGGATGACAAACACAAAATATTAAATGATGTAGCCGGTATTTTGAAAGACGTTGTTATAGCCGGACTTGATACAAAGTCTCCCGAAGAATTCAGTATAGCTGCTCATGAGCTTTCCCAAAAAGTTGGCATACTGCTCGTTGCCGGCGGTGATGGAGCTTTTTCCCTGGTAATGAACAGCGTTTCGAAAGATGTTCCTTTAGGCTTTCTGCCGTTCGGTTCGGGTGATGTATTGCGTCATACGTTTAAAATGCCCCGATGTCCCCAAGAAACCGCCCGCTTGATTCTAGCCGCAAAGGAACATTTAATCGATGCCATCTGCTGTGACGGAAAAACAAAGGCGTTATTCGCGAGCATCGGCATCGAGGGGAGCATCCTGCTGGAAAGAAAAAAATATCTGGAAAAAGATCTGCTTGGTCTCACGGCTTATGGTCTGGCCACATTTAAAGTGTTGTTTGACGGTTACATTAAAGCTGATTTACGCGTTTCCATGGACCAGAAAGAAGTGACAACGTCTAACTCTCTGACTGCCGTGGTTACAAAACTTCCCTACTATGGATACAACTTTAAAGTTATACCACAGGCTCAATGTGATGACGGATATCTGCATATGCTGATACTTAATTCGGGACCGATTGGCACACTCTACGCTTTGGCTACTTCTCTGATGGGGGGAAACAGAATAGGGGAATATTACAGAGCAAAAGAAATTAATATCACCACTTCGACTCAACAGTTGCTTCAGCGTAACGGCGATCCGGAAAAAGAAAAACGAACCAATTTCTCTTTTGAAGTTATGCCCAAAGAATTAAAATTAATCTTCTAGGTTTTTGTTGCGCGCATCCACGCCGGCAATTCACCAAGCGCGGTTGATTCTTTCAGATAAACGATATTATATAAAAATACCAGACTTTGAATTTCTTTTAACAGATTTCGTGATGTCTTTCTTTTGATTGCCTTGCCTGGAATTGACGCAAATGAAAAAACATATCCCCACATGTGCTGAATGGTTTTTTTAAGATTTCCTTCGGCTGGAGGACAGCGCAAAAGTGAAACCAGTTCAGGATAAATATCTTCTATACCTTTGCCGCTTTTTCTGGCTGCAACCCAACCACCGATGTATTTATATTCAGCATCGTCACGCGCCATCACCGAATATTGATGTTGCGCCCATAAAGCCTGCACATTTCGGGGCAGTGGTATGCGCCCCTGTTCTTTGCTTACGTATTTCTTTTCAAGGATGGAGAATTGAGATGTCGGAGAATCGACAAATACCTGCGGCCATTTTTGCGGCTGAGTTTTTATTAGTACCGGCGACCTGTCCGTGAAACCTCGCAAATTCATTTCCGCCGCTAATAATCTGTGGCGCTGGCTCAGCGCCCAGCCGAAGCCCTGCCAGCGTAGCGTTTCCGGATGCCGGGAGTAACCGGTTTTCTTGTTTTTAATGATGGAAACAATCGCGTGCAGTTCGCGATGCTCTCCCAGAAGACTTTGCCGGTTTAAATACCCCGGATTGACGTCCCATATTCTCACAGATTCTTGCTCCTGTCTTTGTCTTTAATTTGTCATCCCCGAATGGTCTTGTCGGGGATCCAGTATTGTTTTGCCTGTTCAATCCCAAGCTCAGACGAGTCTTTTGGACTCGACTGATTATCTTTTTTGTTGACAGACAAGTCAAAAAGACTTGGCTGAACTGAGGAAATGATAAAATAATATTAACTTTTTTATCTTTGCTGTCCAGTGCAATGCTCTGCGCAAAAGGGCGGATATACTTGCTGATCTATTTATAAATTAAAAATTCTTCGATGGTCAAATGGATATCTTTGATGATTTGTCTCAATAAAATAGGGGAAATGTCACGGCCTTGATGAACAGGAACTGTGGTAAATCTTCCATCCGAATGACGAAACTGTTTATGAGAACCTTTCTGACGAACTTCCTGAAATCCTAATTTTTCAAGGATTATTATAACTTCTTTTGGTTTAAGTATGGGGATATTTCCCATATCAATTTACCATAACTGTTTGCGTCCCGACAAATTCGGCTTCCATTTCAGGCTCTCCATCTTCCAATAACATTTCCAAAACTTCATGAAGATTTTTTTGTAATTCATCCAACGTTTCAGCTTGAGAATGTGCTCCGGGAAAACCGGGGACAAAGCCAACATACAAACCAGTCTCGGAACATTTTTCAATTACGGCTGTATATAGTCTCATAATTTACCTTCTTATATTATTTTGATCACTTTTGTTAGCATGTATCAGAAATAAATGATTTTATCATCATTTTTCAGCCGAACAATTAGTATTTATAATCTTTAATATGCCATTTTTAAAAGAACTATTCGTTGAGTTTTGTATTTTGTATGATAATATTTGATAAAAATCAAATATTATCATGGGTATTACCCAAGGATGCTTTTGGTGCGGATGACTTTGATGTGCCGGGATTCGTCAGCATCGGAGTTCAGAATATGTGTGATGATATCGGTCGGCCGGGCGGAACCTTCCTGAAGATGAGCGACGGTAAAGATAATTTTATTGCCGGATGGATCAAGAATCAAAGTTCGCACGAAAGGGCGAATATCTTTTGTTGCCGTTTTTCCCTTCGATATCTTCTGGATGTTAAAAGCGGAAGCCGCCAGAAAATTCATGATGTTTTCTTCCATTTCTTTCAGGCGCACAGAATCAAGATCTGCGGGGAGACAAAGTTCATATTCAAATCCTTTTAAAGCTTGAGCGATGGCTCTTTCTTCCGGAGATAACTTTCTGATTTCCAGAATTCCAATGCCGTCGGGAAGCAGGGAATTAATTTCGGTCTTTAATAAATTCAAATCTGATAGATACTCCTGCGCGGTGATATCCATGTGTTCCTGTCTGCTTTCCATGCCCACGGCTGTGGCGGTGGCAAAGGATATTTTGGGATGCGGATGGAAGCCGACGGTATAAGAAAGAATAAAACTGCTGCGGCGCAAAGCGCGAACTAACGCCGCCGATAATTCCAGATGAGATAAAAATCCGGCTCGCCCGGTTTTGCTGAAGGTAAAACGATATTTATTTTCATTGACGGGAGAGGCATCATGGACTAGAGGCGCTGACAAATCCGTTTTTATTTCGTCCTTCACAGCAAAGACATTTTGTGTCGTGGAGAAATCGCAAACTCCACAGTTCTGACAATCAGAAAACCGGCAATCCTCTGTTGCCTTCTGGTCTTCAGATTTTTGTTTTTCCTCCAGCAGAAATTCACGGCTTACGCCGCAGTCAATGTTATCCCAGGGCAATTGTTCGTCAATCCCCCGCTCGCGCAGGAAATTTTCCGGATTGATTCCCGTCTCCGCCATCGCTTCCTGCCAGAGATCGAAACGCAGAATCTCGGACCAGCCGTCAAAGCGGCATCCCTTGCGGAAAGCCGCCTCTAGAAGCCTGCCTGCGGTTTCGTCTCCGCGCGAAAAAATTCCTTCCAGAAAACTCATCTTCGCGTCGTGCCATTTCACGTTCAGGTTGCGGTTTTTGATCCGCTTGCGGATAAAATCCTGCCGTTCATA
>DJVN01000065.1:0-6948 GCA_002441205.1 Syntrophaceae bacterium UBA6255
GCGGGATATTTCGACTAATGATTCAATCTTCGCTTTGCTTGATTTTAGCAAGTCTCACTACGCTTCTGAAACTTGGGAGACATTAGGTTTTGAACATGGAAACAATTTTCGCGCCCTGGCGCATGGATTACATTAAAGGGGAAAAGCCTGATGGATGTGTTTTCTGCAAATGTTCCATCCGGTGTGATGATTACATTATCTTTGAGGGGAAAACCGCTTACGTGATGATGAATAGATATCCTTACGTGAACGGACACTTAATGATTATACCGCAAAGGCATATAGGAAAAATTGAAGACCTTACGAGGGACGAGCGCATAGAAATATTCGACCTCCTGGAAGTGTCGGTTAAAGCCCTTAAAGAAGCTATGAATCCAAATGGATTTAATATCGGTATCAATATCGGCAAAGCTGCGGGTGCCGGTATTGAAGAACATTTTCATGTGCACGTCATTCCGCGTTGGGAAGGGGATACGAATTTTATGAGCGTTGTTACGGATGTTCGGGTCATTCCGGAAGCCCTGGAGCAGACAGTAGCCAAACTTACGCCTCTTTTTAAAAAATATTGCACGGAGGAGAATAAATAATGAGAATACTTTACATGATTCTTGTTATCGTTTTTGCATTATTCATTGTTACTTTTTCACAGCAGAACTTGATGCCTATTCAGTTAAAATATTATCATTATTTACAAAATGTTCCGCCGGTTCCGACATACATTCTTATTTTCGTATCGCTTCTTATCGGAGTCATCATTACAGCTTTCTGGGGGGTCGTGGAACGTTTTCGCTTGAATCGAACAATCAGAAACCTCAACAGACTGATTCGGGATTTACGAAAGGAACTTCAGGCTCATGAAGCGCCGCCCATAATAAATGAGCAAAAAACACAAAAATAGTCTCTCATCTTCAGCAACAGAAGATATTACATTTATAACCGATGCAAGTTTAGCCGGGTTGGCTAAATGGTTGCGGCTTCTGGGCTACGATACGGCTGTCTTTCCGAAGGAGGCAGGGAGAGCCATGATGCGCCAGGCAGATTCCGAAGGCAGAATAGTATTGACCAGAAGACGAGATATGACAGAAAGGCAGTTTTCCGGGACACTTTTTTTAATCACGGATGTAATTGTCAGTGTGCAGCTTAAAGCCGTGATTGAGAATTTCTCTCTGAAAATCGATAGAGCAAGAATGTTCGGAATCTGCATGGAGTGCAATCAAAAACTTCATCCTGTGAAAAAGGAAGAGGTGCGTGATTTAGTGCCGCCGTATGTTTTTGAAAATTGTGAAAAGTATAATCAGTGTCCGGGCTGCAAAAAGATTTATTGGATGGGGACTCATCCTCGAAATGCGCTGAGATTCATGGAGAAGCACATTCCGAATCATCTCCCTTGATCTTTTCGATGGCGTGTTTCAGGGCAGGGAGAACAACGGCCAGATTTTCTTTCGCGCCTTTAGGGCTTCCGGGAAGATTGATAATCAGGCTTTTCCCACGAATACCGGCTACCGCGCGGGAGATCATGGCGTGGGGAGTGACCTGCATGCTCTTTTGCCGCATCGCTTCAGCCATGCCGGGAATTTGTTTGTCAATGACCTCCAGAGTCGCATCGGGCGTCAAATCACGGGGACTGACACCGGTGCCGCCGTTGGTCACAATCAAATCCATGTTTTTTACATCGGCAAAATCAATAATGGCTTCTTTGATTTTATCTGTTTCATCCGGAATGATGATGGTGTGTTTTATTTCGATAGCAGCGCCTGCAAGCATTTCCGCGATTGCGGGACCGCTTAAATCGTCACGTTTACCCTGCGAGCCTTTGTCGCTTACCGTGATGACTCCGGCGCTGATCATTTTGCGTAACTCCAAGTTTAAGACTGGGGCGTAAAAGAAAAATTAAACAATCCGTAAAAAAAGCAAGGTTGAACACAATAGATGTTTGAACTCAACCCCGTCATTTTTATTCATCTTCTTCTTTCTCTTTTTTGTGGGCGGCAATGATTTTTTCAGCAATGAACGCGGGAACCTCCTCAAAATGGGAATGCGTAAATGTGAAATTTCCTCTGCCGCTGGTCATGGAACGAAGATCAGGGGCATATTTCAAAATTTCCGCCAATGGAACCTGTCCCTTGATGATCTGATTGGAACCTTTGGCATCCATGCCCTGTACGCGGCCTCGTCTGCTGTTCAAGTCACCGATCACATCTCCCATGTATTCGTCGGGTATTTCTATTTCGATATTCACTATCGGTTCCAGAAGAATCGGCTGGCACTCCATAACACCCTTTTGAAAGGCCATGGAACCGGCAATCTTAAAAGCCATTTCCGATGAATCCACCGTGTGGTAAGATCCAAAAGTCAGATTTATTTTAAAATCCACCACAGGATACCCGGCAATCACACCTTTAGCCGCAGCTTCGACAATGCCTTTTTCTACGGCAGGACGATATTGTCCCGGAATGACGCCACCGACTATTTTGTCATGAAATTCAAATCCGCCGCCGCGGGGCAGGGGCTCGATATCAATCCAGCAGTCCCCGAACTGTCCGCGTCCACCGGACTGTTTCTTGTATTTACCTTGAACATTTGTTTTCCCTTTGATCGTTTCTTTGTAGGGAACTTTGGGCGTATTCAGATTGACCTCCACGCCGAATTTTCTTTTCATCTTTTCAATGGTGACTTCAATGTGGACCTGACCCATACCCGAAAGAATCATTTCCTTGGTTTCCACGTTGCGGGTGAACTGAATGGTCGGGTCTTCTTCCGTCAAACGGTGAATGGAAGTCGCAATCTTGTCTTCGTCACCTCTGGATTTCGGTTCCATCGCGAAAGACATGATGGGTGGAGGTACGGCAACTTTTTCATAAATTATAGGAGCTTTCTCATAGCAAAGGGTATCACCGGTTGTTGTTTCCTTTAATTTGGCTACACCGGCGATGTCACCGGGGATGAGGGTTTCTGCCTGTTTCTGATTTTTTCCTTCGAGGAAGAAGACATGGCCGAATTTCTCGGTAATTTTTCTCGTGGAATTATAAACCGGCGTATCGGAATCGAGTTTGCCGGAATAAACACGGAACAACGTCAGTCTTCCGGCATAAGGATCGGCGATGGTCTTGAAAACTATACCGGAGAAAGGAGCATCTTCAGACGGCTGGCGTTCTTCAACATTGTCCGTTCCCGGTTTTTTGCCTTTCATCGGACCGCGATCGACCGGTGAAGCAAAGGCACTGACAACCAGATCCATCAGCATGGCAATACCGATACCTTTAAGCGCGGAGCCGCAAATGACAGGAATCAGACTTCCCGACGTCACACCTTTTTTCAGGCCGGCTTTCAGCTCTTCGTCGGAAAGTTCGCCGGCTTCCAGATATTTGTTCATTAATTCGTCGTCGGATTCAGCGATATCTTCCACCATGGAATCGCGCATGAGTTTTACATCGTCTTTCATTTCAGCCGGAATATCAGTCACCTTGCCCGCTCCTTTATTATCGCTGAAAATGTAGGCTTTCATGCTGACGAGATCGACAAGACCGTTAAATTTATCTTCGGAACCGATGGGCAGACAGACGGGCGTGGCTTTTCTTTTTAGTTTGACTTTAATGCTGTCCAGTACGGTATCGAAATTGGCGCGTTCGCGATCCAGTCTATTGATGAAAATAATACGGGGAAGGTTGAATTCATCGGCAAGTTCCCATACTTTTTGTGTCTGAAACTCCACGCCGCCGACAGCGTCAACCAGTACAACAGCGTTTTCCACGACGCTCATCGAGCATTTTATATCATAAGCGAAATTGGAATCGCCCGGTGTATCAATAAAGTTGATTTTATGTTTTTCCCATTCGACAAAATTTGCAGCCGAGCTGATCGAGACTCGTCTTTTTTGTTCTTCGGGCTCATAATCCATGCAGGATGATGCGTCGTCAACTCTTCCTAATCGTTCGCTTTTTCCAGAAACAAACAATAAGGATTCGCAAAGAGATGTCTTTCCGGTTCCGCCGTGTCCGACTACCGCTAAATTTCTCAAAGATTTGGATTCATACTTTGCCATGAAAACTCCTTTCAATGCTATCAAAAGACAATTCAAATTGAATTTTGGGTGTTTAGCTCATACAGCGGGTAAAATCAAGACAAATTTTTCCAAATCATGAATGAGCAGGGCGGCGAACGGGCTGATCTCGCCTTTACGGCCAGCCTCCTGCCGTTAGGACGGCGCATTGCGAAATGGATGGGATATCCCATGATCCGGTACTGGATTGTTCGCGATGTGACGACGAATCGGATTTACGGCACGATAGGACATTATGTGCGTGCGGATGATCCCGATGCGTACCGGGGAGGCTGGATGTGCGGATTTATTTAAAGAATAATCGTTTTCTTCATAAAAACCATTAAAAAAAAATCAGAGACAAGAAATTAGGGCGTATTTCCTCATTATAAGAATTTGATCTTTTCAGAAGGGTCGAACTTATAGCCTTTTTCATCCCGAAAACTGAATGCAAACGGCGGAAACATCATCGCATCAATATATCTTGATGCGATCAACAGATTGGATTCAGGCAATACGCATTTAAGCATGCTCAAAGATCATCGAACATATTCATCCGGCGCAGATGCTCCATTTCGTTTTTGTAAAGTCCCTCCCAGCCGATCCGGTGAACTTTTCGCTCGAAGAAAAACCGCATAAGTGGCTTTAGAATATGCTGCCAGACGGACATCAGCCGTAAACTCTGATTCCTGATAAAAACGGACGGCGTCCACCAGCCGATGATTGTTTGACGATAATACCAGAAAAAATATTGCAGGTCTTCCGCGGAAAGATGCCGCGTTCTGACGTTGGCCCACAAACCATTGTATTTCCAGTATTCAGCGGGATCGGCGACCAGGCCTTCCTGGAGAAGATTTTGCCGGAGCGTTGTCATGGGATAGGGGGTTAAGATCTGACAATAGAAAGCGTCAATATCGATGCTCTTTAGGAAAAAATAATTTTTTCGAATGGCTTCTCCATCATCGTCCGGAAGGCCGAAGATAGCCCCGCCGATCACCATAATGCCGTTTTGATGACAGATCTCTATCGCCCGCCTGGAAACATTCGCCACATCGGCTTTCCCCAACGCTTCCAGATGATTCGCGGATACATTTTCAATTCCCAGAAACATTCCCCGGAATCCCGCCCGGCTCATTTTGCGAACCATCGCTTCGTTTTTAACGATGGAAATACAATCCGACTGGACAATCAGATTTAAATCCCGATAGCCTCTTTTAATGATGGCTTCGCAAATTTCGTCCACCCACTTCGGGTTTAAGAGCAGATTATCATCCACCAGAAAAATCATGCGTGTTTTCTTGATACGGTAGATATAATCCAGATCGTCCATCACGCGCCCGATCGGATATGTGCGGTAGGACCGGTCGTACATATGTCGCATGCTGCAAAAATTGCAGTCGCGGGTGCACCCGCGGGACGTCTCCATGACCTCAATCTTATTGAAGATAAAATGATACCCCCAGGTCAGCCGTCGCTGATCGCGGATCGGCGGACGCAGAGAAGAAAGATCGCACACCGCCGCGCGTTCGTTATGAACGAAGGTGCTCCCTTGTTTATAGGAGAGCGATGGGATATCCGCGACATTATCCTGACCATCCAGGGCATTAACGAGCCGGCGAAACGCGATTTCCCCCTCCCCGCGGACAATGAAATCGATATGAACGGCATCGGCCGAGGCTGCAATTTCTTCAGCCATCAGGGTTGCGTGATAGCCGCCCAGAACAATGCTGACATCGGGAAGAATGGTTTTGATCAACCGGATAAGACGAACGCAGGTGTCATACTGCCACGTCATAACGGACAGGCCGATGATATCCGGTTTGATTTTGTTTAAGGCACGGACAAGATACTTTTTAATGGAGGATCGCTTCCGAACGAGGTCAATAAGGTAAACATCGTGACGCTCGTCGATATTGCCGCCGACACAAGCGATTCCATGATTCGGCATGTGAATCGCTTTTTCGTGAAGCATGATCGGCGCAATGTCCGGCATGGAAATCAGCACGACCTTCATGGCAACCTCCGGAATTGTCAAGTTAAAACTCAAAATAAAAATTTATCTGGGGTTCAATGATTTTTCCCAGTGTTTCCATTGATTTAATTTTTGAATCTTCATAAATCAAATCTGTAACGACATCAATAAACTTTGATAATGTTTCTTCTTCGTCAGTATAAATTTGAGATTTGTCTTTCATGAGTCTGTCCGCCATGGAGAAATTAATTCTTATATTATTTATTAGAGACATCTTTGTTGTTTTTTGCGTTGGAGCCATTTCCCTGTTCGATGATAAGTCGAACGTATCCGTGTCATTATCAGAGGGTAAAGTTTTCAAATCTGAAAGTGAAGAATCCTTAATGAATTTTTCCTTTTCAGTGTTGCCCGGCATAAGGTTTTCATCCATAATGAAGGGGTCCCATTGGACAATAAATCCCGCTGCGTATGCGGATGCCGTCGATGTTAGACACGCACTGATGACGATTATTGTTGATAAGATAATCTTTTTTACGGGTTCCATATATACAATGTTCAGAGGATCTTGATTGATTGAATTAAATAATTATTGATAATTATTGATAAGAACTTCCTTTTAGTTCTGGGCAGTATAGGAAACGTTCTGTTGTGTGTCAAGAATATTTTGCCACAAGATATGGGGGGTGCGATCACAGCCGCGCCTATTTAATTTTACCGATCTGGAACATCTATNNATTTTCGACGGAATTCAGACAAACTTATCCGTCATATCTTAAAAGAGCAAATTTGCCGTTATTCACTTGAATATCTGAACCTTTTACTATAAAGACGCGTTAATGATTGATTATGAAAAAGAACTTAATCCGGAACAGTATCGTGTTGTCATGGAAGAGGGCGGGCCGTTGCTGGTTCTGGCCGGCGCGGGAAGCGGCGTCAG
>DJVN01000065.1:7031-7354 GCA_002441205.1 Syntrophaceae bacterium UBA6255
TCGGTTATAAATGCCGAAGGCAAATCGGTCAGGACGTCTTCTTCGGATACTTTGCGGCCGCGCGCACCGTAGGTATATTTGCGGATGAACGTCGGATAAATGGTTTGCGAGGGCTGGCCCGTGCCGATACTGGAACACGACGAACAGCTTGAACCGCCCGCATTGTCATAGACGTTGGTGATGGTGTTGCCGTTGCCGTCGGTGGTTTTGATGAGGCGGCCGTCGGCGTCGTATTCGTAGCTGACGGATTTGTTGCTTCCGTCTAATCTCCCCGCCCTTGACGGGAGGGGCTGGGGGAAGGTACAAACTGGTAACATAGTTTA
>DJVN01000042.1 GCA_002441205.1 Syntrophaceae bacterium UBA6255
ACTTCCCCCTCAACGCGATGTGTATGAGGAGGAGTTTGCTCATGGGTGGGCAAAAACTAATGAGCCTTTCTTTATATACTCGGGTCAAAAAGGAGTGGGCGTATACATGCAGAGTCTCAACCTCAACAATCCCTGCGTTTGCTAGCAGTTTTCGTTCCACATCCACTCCCGATAGGTGGACATATACCTCGGGCATCGAACCTCATGCCTGTGAACGCGAAGGTCAACAGCAGGAAAAGTGATAAAATTCCCTCTCCTGAGTTCGTCGAGGAACGGAGGGACTCTCTGATCCAGTATTGGAACCTCTTGATGAACACGCATCCAAACATGTTCCAGCGGGGAGTTTCCCTATCACTTACCGGATCGCCAGGCTCCCGGGCCGATCTGATGGACCTGGCTATCGAAAGGATGAAGGAGAAATGCGAGTACCTGATTGAAGTACGGGGATACGAAGCATGGAGACTTTGAACTGTCCGTTCTGTTCACCAAAAAGGGACGAGATCGTTGTCGAAAATGAGCTGTGCTACGCCAGGTGGGACAAGTTACCGGTATCAGACGGGCATATGCTGGTCATTCCCTTCCGGCATGTTCGGGATCTCTTTGGCCTGAATGGTGATGAATGGACCGCGACATTCGCCCTGGTAGAAGAATGCAAACGGGTTATTGAATCCAAGAGAACGCCGGATGGATACAACATCGGGTGGAATGTCGGAATACCTGCTGGCCAGACGATCATGCACTGTCACTGTCATGTTATTCCAAGATATGAGGGGGATATCGAGAATCCGACAGGAGGAATCAGGGGAGTGATTCCGCATAAGAGGATATATTGAACAAAACTCATTTCTCTTGATCATTGACTCATTCCATGGAAAGTAATATAGTCACATTCATGTATCAAACTGTTAAAGTGGGAGTAATGGATCTCGTTCCCGGCATCTATGAACAGGTAATAAATGAATACATTCAGTCCAAACTCTCATTGTTAGAATCAGATACGATAATTGATAAAAAAGCCATCACACACTATGATCCACAAAAGATCCTTTCTCGGTATATCTATAAAATTGTTGAAAATACTTTGAGGACTGCTGAAGATAAAAATTGGTCATTAGAAGAGCAAATATCGATTTGCAATCATATCATCACGCGACTTGCTGATGAGACACAGGATAGCACTCTCCATATATGTACAATTACCAAAGATGCTGAAATGTTACTCGCAATACTAAAGCATGAACCATTCTCTTCGATCAATGACACCTTACCAAGACCTGAAACATCAATCTCTCAAAGCTCTCTTTTTACCGGTTCACCGAAAGAACCGGAATTAATTCACGAACTAAAAAAGGAGATACAAAGTGCTGATCGAATCGATCTCCTGATTTCTTTCATTAAATGGAGCGGGATTCGTCTAATATTAGAAGATTTAAAAGACTTCGTAAGGAATGGCAAATTGCGGGTCGTCACGACATCCTATACTGGTGCAACCGATGTGAAAGCAGTTGAGGCACTTTCAAGACTGCCCAATACCACAGTGAAAATTTCCTATGATACGAACAGAACCCGACTCCATGCAAAATCCTACATTTTCCATAGAAATAATGGCTTCTCAACAGCGTATGTTGGTTCATCGAATCTGTCAAATCCCGCAGTAACAAGCGGTTTGGAATGGAATGTGAAGGTCACTGAACAAGACTCATACGATATAATCAAAAAGATTGATGCGACTTTTGAAACATATTGGAATGATTCAGAGTTTCTTCCCTACACTGATGCCAGTAAGGAACACCTTCGAAGAGCTCTTTCAAAAGAGAAAAGAACTGAAAGGGATATTGTTCCAGTTTTTGATATTGAACCGTATTCTTTTCAAAAAGAGATTCTTGAGCGTATAAAAGCAGAACGAACTCTTCATCAGAACTATCGTAATCTCATTGTCGCAGCCACTGGCACAGGGAAAACGGTGATATCTGCATTCGATTACAAAAATTTGGCCACAAACAAAGGCCAATACCCTCGCCTTTTATTTGTTGCCCATCGTGAGGAGATCTTAAAACAGAGTCTTCAGATATTTCGAGGAATCTTGAAAGATCAGAATTTTGGGGATCTTTTGGTTGGGAGCAATGAGCCCAACCAGATTGAACACCTGTTCATCTCAATCCAGAGTTTCAACAGTAAAAATTTGATAGATTTCACGCAACCGGATTTCTATGACATCATCATCATTGATGAGTTTCATCATGCAGCTGCACCATCGTATCAAAAACTCCTCTCTTACTATGCGCCAAAGATTCTTGTGGGACTCACGGCCACGCCAGAGCGGATGGATAATCTCGATATACTGCAGTATTTTCATGGCAAAATCACCGCAGAAATCAGATTGCCAGAGGCAATCAATCGGAAGTTACTCTCTCCATTTCATTATTTCGGCGTGACTGATGTAGTGGATCTCGATTCTGTGACGTGGAGGCGAGGAGGATACGATCCAACTGAGTTAAATGCGTTGTATTCAGGGAATAAAGAACGTGTTGAACACATTATCTTGGCGTTGCAAAGGTATACTGCCGATATTGATGAGATTATTGGGCTTGGATTTTGTGTCTCTGTTGAGCACTCAGAATTTATGGCGAAATCATTTATCGATGCAGGTATCGCCGCTGCATGTCTTCATGCCAACAGTCCACGCGATGAACGTTTTTCTATTCAGAATCGATTGAAATCAAAAGATATCAATTTTATTTTTGTGGTTGATCTCTACAATGAAGGAGTTGATATTCCCGAAGTGGATACCATTCTCTTCCTGCGTCCAACTGAAAGCTTAACCATATTCTTACAGCAATTGGGCAGGGGTCTAAGACTTTCTGAGGGAAAAGAATGTCTGACTGTCTTGGATTTTGTGGGAAGGCACAATACGAATTATCAATTTGGTGAGAAAATTTCTGCTGTTCTCGCTTCGAGTAGAAAACCAATTTTCATGCAGGTTGCAGAGAATTCATATTACCTTCCGAAGGGATGTCATATTCATCTCGAAAAGATTGCACAGAAAAGAGTTCTTGATAATATTAAAGCAAATCTTACGACAAAACGCTCGTTACTCAGCAATATTCGGACATTTGAAGAGCATTTTGGGGAACCCCTGAATGTGAAAAATTTTCTCAGACGCTACTCGTTACATCCGATCGATATCTACCGAAGAGATACGTTCTATGCACTGGCCTGTGAAGCGGGTGTTTATCAGAAGCTAGACGATCAATCATGTCCATTCACAAAGAATGCAGCATTGCGTCTGAGCTCAATCGATTCGCCACGCCTCATTCGATTTATTCAGTCGTTATTGAAAGATCCTCATCACTATTCATATGACAATCTTTCCGAGGATGAGGCGTGTATGCTCTCAATGTTCTATTATACTCTCTATGATGCACCTCTTGTGAACGAAAACACCAAAATCAGCTCTATTTTTTCGGATATTTTCCGCAACGAGTTAATCTGTAAAGAAATATGGGATCTTTTGGAGTATAATTTTGAAAACATTGAGTTCATTCCTGAATCTCTTGATCTCGGATTCGAATGTCCTCTAGAATTGCACTGCAAATACACTCGGGATCAGATCTTTGCTGCACTCGGCCATTATACGATAAAAGAAAAGTCAGCACGAGGAAGTCGAGAAGGTGTACTCTATCTCGAAGATAAGAAAGCAGACATCTTCTTCATTACACTGAACAAGACCGAGGAGCACTATTCTCCAACCACAATGTACCGAGATTATGCAGTCTCCGAAACACTTTTTCATTGGCAGTCACAGAGCACAACATCTTCTTCATCACCAACAGGAAAGAGGTACATTAACCACGAGCAGATGGGAAATAAGATCCTTTTATTCGTACGTGAGTTCAAAAAGGTTGAAAACAGGGCTGAACCCTATATTTTTCTTGGAACTGCCCGATATGTATCTCATGAAGGGAGTCGGCCTATGAGTATTCTCTGGGAACTTGATCATGAAATGCCGCCAGGACTGTTTGTCAGGGCAAATAAGATGGTAATAGGATAATCAGAAGGTCATTTCGTCAGCACCCTCTCTTCCACCTTTCTTCACGAGACCGTACTCAATCTCATAATACCCTGAAGGCAGCGAGAACACTCTCCTGTCTTCACTGTTTCCGAGAATAGACGTGGAGTATATAAGAAAAAGGGATATTTGGGCATGACTGTATCAGGGGAGGGAAAGAAATGGATTTAGCGGTATTTTGAAATCCTCAATTATGAAAATGGATAGATCTAGTGAAAATTTTTATAGAGACCAATTCTAATTCTCATTTACTTTTGGAGTGGGTAAAAATGAGAAGAATAGGAAAGATTGTTGGGTTTCTCGTATTGTTCCTCTGTCTTACACAGGTTGCATCAGCAGGAATCTTGGTCCGAGATATCTGTATAAGCCCGGGCGGAAACCTCGTTTCAGGACAGACACAGGTATCGGGATCTTTTGTCATTGATTTAGTTCCATTGGGGGGATATACCTTCGATGAAGAACATACACTCCAGTTGTTCACTGACCTCAATTCTGTCACATGGTCCTATGTCATCATTCAGGATGATATTGAGAATCCTGCCATTCTCGAAGTGGGCCAAAATGTCAATATCAATGGCTGGGTCTTATCTTATCCCTCGAATCACGATATATCCATACGGGTGAAAATAAATGGTATCGCCCCAACAGTGACCAGATCTGAAGAGAAGGTAATGGTCCGGGTGGCCGAGCTATCCAGAATGGGGACGGTGATATCGGGAACCAAGGTTGAGAGGAAGGCCATGGTGATTAATCCGAGACCGATCGATGATAAAACTAGAAGCCCAACCAGCCAAAGGACAAATCCTGTTATAACGTCGGCACCAACTAATGTGAAACCAACATCTGATGAATCATCTGTGGAATCACAACAAGATGAGATTATTAAACAACTCAAAAGGCAAAATGAGTTGCTCGAAGAACAAAATAAGAAATTAAATGAACAGAACAATATTTTACAAAATTTTATTGATGCGGTGAATAATTTTCTCCGTTCTGTAGGATTAATAAGCTAATAACCCTTTTTGCCCAACAGACCCAGGAAACGGAAAAATTGAAATGAAGATGTGTGCACAAGAAGGAGTCAGGCATGATCCGGTAAGAATAGAGGCGCGGATGAATCCGTTATCTATACGGAAGGATGGTTTAAGACCATCTAGAATGCATTACAAAAAGGAGACTGATTTGAATGAAGAATGTTGATATGAAACTGAATGGGAATCAACTGGTAATAACCGTAGATATAACAAAGGAATTTGGGCCGTCAAAGTCAGGAAAATCCATTACAATAGCGTCAACGGAAGGAAACGTATCTATTCCGGACAACGAGGATATAAAAATCGGACTGAATATCTATCGAAAAATCTAATTGTTTTTGATAATTATGAAGTATCCGCCCCTAACTTCATGTTAGGATAGATAAAAAAAGTTGCACATGGATATTCGAGAACCCGGCGTGATACGGTGGACGTTTCGTATAAACTTATGGTATATTAGAAGTTTTTAGCTGGATTTGTTCTGGTATAATAGAAGTTTTGGAGAGATCCTATGAATTGTTCAGAGACTGCCAGTGAAGAACGTTCAGGAAATGCTCCTGCCGACATGCCCCCTTCCCTCGATCTCTGGCGGCTCAGGGAAAAGTTGGGTCCTCTCTTCATGAGATAAATTACATATTTCAGCAGCTTTTCGATACCTTCCCGCATCGTATGTTCTTCTCAATCTTCACCTATTCTCGAGTATCGGAAGCATAGAATGCTGAAAGTCGGGAATTGACATTTATTTCACAATATTCCATCAGACCGAATCTTTGATGAAAGTTCCCCACCCCCCATACTTTCACCCACCATGGTTCCTGCCTATATAGATCCGATC
>DJVN01000218.1 GCA_002441205.1 Syntrophaceae bacterium UBA6255
GTCCCCATGTATCCATGTATCTTTTAAAAAATTAAGCAAGGGAAATGCTGACAGAACCACCACGGCCCAGAATATCATGGAGGTGGACGTATCCCTTGAGTTCATGTTTTTCGTTGACCACGGCAAACGACGTTATTTCTTTTTTCTGCATCAGTTCCATCACCTGCGCCAGAGACATTCTTTCATCAATTGTCTTGGGATCGGGAGTCATGATTGCGTCAATCGTTTTCCCTTCAAAAGACATTCCCTTGCTGATCATGCGGCGGACATCGCCGTCGGTCAGGATTCCCAGAAGTTTATTTTTCCTGTCGGTGATTAAAACAAATCCGACATTTTTACGGTTGATTTCCTGTATGGCTTTCCTGGCCGGAGTTTCAGAAAATACTTTGGGAATTTTTTTACCGGTAATCATGGCTTCGCCGACTTTTTCCCTCAATCGGGAACCCAGGTTCCCGCCCGGATGAAATTTATAAAAATCCTTTTCTTTGAATTGTTTCTCCGCCAGAAGAGCGATAGCCAAAGCGTCGCCGATAGCCAGAGCGGCGGTTGAACTGGAAGTCGGCACAAGATCAAAAGGACAAGCTTCTTTCTCCACGGATACATCAATAACAATATCACTCGCCTGGGCCAGAGTTGACGACAATCCACCCGTGAAAGCGATGATAGGGGAGCCGATATGACGAATGGAATTGATCACCGGCATCAGTTCTCTGGTTTCTCCACTGTTGGAAATCGCCAGCAAGATATCTTCCTTGGTGACAATGCCCAGATCGCCGTGCAAACCCTCAACGGGGTGCAGAAATAAAGCCGGAGTACCTGTGCTGGTTAAAGTTGCTACAATTTTTCGCCCAATCAAGCCCGATTTGCCAATACCGGTTATAATCACCCGTCCCTTGGATTTGCATATCAAATTCACTGCCCGTGCAAAGTTGCTGTCGATGGTATCCACCAGCCGCAAAATGCTCTGCGCTTCAATTTTTAAAACATCTTTCGCCCGTTTGATGATATTTTGTTTTTTTACCATTGTTTTCGCCTTTTATTAAAATGGGTTTCACCTTGATTATTCAGATGCATTGAAACTAGCAAAAAAACAACCATAAGACAAGAATCAATTAAATTAATGCCAAGAAAACTTCTTATTCTTCAAATACTTTGTGTATAGCTGATTTTATGTTTATTGACCTTGCAAAAGGTATCTGCTAAAGCATACTCGCACTGAATGCAAGGAATGACTATGAAGGCTATTTTTATTTCCGACGCTCATTTAAGAAAAGCGGATGAAGAAAAATACAGAAAATTGATGAATTTCTTTGACGGTATCAAGGCGGGGAATATTCCATCATCAGAAGGCATGAACGGAACAAATACGACCAGAGCACTCATTGACGATCTTTATATCGCCGGGGATTTTTTTGATTTCTGGTTCTGTCGGACGGATAATGTCAATCGGGAATTCAGGCCTGTTATTGAAAAATTAATCGAACTTAAAAAAGCCGGTATCCGCGTTCATTTGTGCGAGGGAAACCACGACTTTTTTATGAAAGAATATTTCCATGATGTTCTCAAAATGGAAGTGTATGAGGAATTTACCGACGCTAAACTGGATAATCTGAACGCTTTGATTGCCCACGGCGACACGGCAAACAGCAATGACAAAGGTTATATTTTGTTGCGCAGAATTTTGCGCAGCCGTGCATTTTATAATTTTCAGCGCTTCATTCCGGCTTCAATCCGTTGGACAATAGCAAGACTTTGTTCCACAACCAGTAAGGAACTGACTGTAGAAAACGGTGACGCGCTGTTAAAAAAAATGTCCTCTTTCGCTCAAACGAGCTTTCAAAAAGGATACGATGCGGTCATTCTCGGACATTGTCATATCCCCAGCATAAGCTATTATAATGTTTCCGGTAAAAAGAGAACATTTGCCACGCTCGGCGACTGGATTCAACATTATTCATTTTTGTATTATGACAATAATAATTTTTCCCTACGGCATTACCGGGATTAAATTTTGTATAAACCATTAAAACTTTTAAGATTATTTACTGGAAAGGATTAGAGCTATGAACTTTGGAGGAATTTATCCCGCGCATTCCCTGCGCGAAGCAACCTTTGTCGTTGTGCCCGTTCCTTATGACCTGACATCCACCTACCAGCCGGGAAGCCGACGGGGACCGGTGGCGATTATCGAAGCTTCCACCAATATGGAACTCTATGATGAAGAATTGAAAAAAGAAACTTATCTTGCGGGCATTCACACGACGCGGCCGGTGGAAATTGATGCCCGGGGACCGAAAAACATGGTCAGCGCTGTGCGCAAGAAAATCTCCCGAATCGTGGCCATGGATAAAATTCCGGTGATGCTGGGCGGAGAACACAGTATCACGCTGGGAGCGGTTCAGGCCGTAAAAGAAAAATATCCAAAATTATCCGTGCTGCAACTGGACGCCCATGCGGATTTGCGGGACAGCTACCAGGGTAGCCCCTTCAGCCACGCATCCGTGGGCAGAAGAATTTCTGAAATCTGTCCGCTGGTTCAGGTGGGCATCAGAAGCATGAGCCCGGAAGAAGGCGCTTTTTTGCCCAAAAGCAAGGTGAAGTCCTATAGTGCCGATTTCGTTTTTGAAACAAAAACCTGGTGTAAAAACGTCTGTAAAGATTTGCAGGGCGATGTTTTTGTCACCATTGATCTGGATGTTTTCGATCCGTCCATCATGTCATCCACCGGCACGCCGGAGCCGGGCGGTCTTTACTGGCGCGACGTTCTGCGCCTGCTGAAGGCGGTTTCGCAGAAATGCAAAATCCGTGGATTCGATGTCGTTGAATTGGCACCGGTTTCGGGGAATATCGCACCGGATTTCATGACGGCAAAGCTCATCTACCGCTTAATGGGTTACATTACAAAATAACTCCTTGACAAACAAAGGAGATAATGTTGTAAAGTCACCGGTTTTTTTAATATCGCGGGGTGGAGCAGTCCGG
>DJVN01000090.1 GCA_002441205.1 Syntrophaceae bacterium UBA6255
AAGGCAAACCTGGCCTATAAAGCCATCAAGCTGGAAAAGGGTCAAAACAGAATTCATTTCTTTTTTAAATCCAGACTCATAGCTTCCCTTTATTTTATCTTCGGGTTAAACGCTCTGGTCTGGTTTATCATTATTATTTATATGACCGGAAAAATTGTTTTTTATCCAAATAAATATCGATGGGTGAATCAATGAAAAAAGGCCTTTTCTACATATCTATAACAGTCATCATTTGTATTCTAACCTTTACAACGAATATACCGGATTTAGATTTATGGGCTCGGCTGGCTGTCGGTTCAATTTTTTCCCACACCGGCCAAGTGTTAAAGCATGATATTTACTCCTATGTTCCCACAAAAGATTTATGGATAGATCATGAATGGGGATCCGGGGTTGTTTTCTATTTGCTGGTTAATCATTTTGGTGAATGGGGACTGTTTGCTCTTAAAGCTTTGATCCTTTTGGCAATTTTTATATTATTCATCAAAATAATAAAATTACAAACGAATCAAGAGGCAGCAGGAATTTTTTATTTTATTTTTCTGGGATTCTCGCTTCTGCCTGGCATTGCCAATCTCTTACGATGTCAAATGTTCACCTATTTGTTTTTTACTTTGTGGATATACCTTTTGGAGAAATTAAGATGCCAAGAAAACAAAATAATAATCTGGGTATTCCCGGTATCCATGCTGTTCTGGGTAAATCTGCATGGCGGTTTTCTTGCCGGTATCGGTTTGGTTATCATTTACGCGATCGGTGAATTCTTAAATCGACAAAAATATCTCAAATATTTTGGCGTATTAGCCTTAATTATACCCGTGACACTGATCAACCCCTACGGATTAAAATTCTGGAATTACATTATTGATGCGTCGTTAATGACCAGACCCGGTATCCTTGAATGGGCGCCTATCAGTTTAAACGGGCCTTTTCACATTATAAAAGGATTTAACATACATGTGTATAGCGGATTTTTTATTTTCACCTTATTGACGATACTCGTGGGAATCAAACTTTATCTGCAAAAAGCCTCTCTGGACTGGGCCAGAATTATTCTGGTTGTATTATTATTATATTTAAGCATTAAACGTCAAAGACACACTGCGTTCTTTTTACTGGCTATACCGGCGCTTTTTTATCATCACTACGTAAAATTATTCGAACCTTTATGGAAAATCATCGAAAATCATTTAACGGGAAAGATCCATAAAGCATGGGCTGTCGTAAAATACAGTTTCGGATATATTTTTCTGACGGTAATATTTGTTTTTATGATGCCCCGAATATCCGGTAAAATTTTCGTTGATCCGGCGGTTTACCCTGTGGGTTCATTAGAATTCATCAAACAAAATAATATTTCGGGGAATGTGGCCACAACATTCGGCTGGGGAAGTTACGCTTTCTGGAAATTATATCCCCAGTGTAAAGTTCTCATCGATGGAAGGTACGAAGAAGTATATCCCGATCACATATATTATTCTGCAATGCAGTTTTCTGAAAATAAAGGAGATGTTCAGGAGATCATAAAAAAATATAAAACGGATGTGCTGATTTTGTCCAAAAGGAAATATTCTCCTGCGGACGTTCTAACCTTTACAGATTGGAACCTTGTTTATGAAGATTTATCCAGTGTTTTACTTTTACCGAAAGACAAGATTAAAGATTTTTATATGTATCCTGATTACAATAATCCGATTTATTACAAAGATGATTTGTCCAGGATCATCTATTGAAAAGGACACTAATATCCTGCTTTCTAATTATTTTTTAACAAGATATTTATTTAATTGATCATAAACAAATCTTTCTTTGACACGAGAAATATTTATTAATATACTCCTTATCGAAAAAATACTAATACACATTTAATTTATTCATTAAAGGACTATCCGTTGAGAAAGGTTCGCTTTTAAATGTCAAAGGTTCTATTAATCAAACCAAGATTTCTTATCCCCGATCTCCTTGCCATAACCCAGCCGATGGGCCTGATGTACATTGGCGCCACGCTCAAGAAAGCGGGTCATGAAACCAGGATTCACGACTGCGGCAGCGATTATAAAGATCTGGATATTCTGCAGCGCACCATGATTGATTGGAGACCGGATTTCATCGGCATCAGCATCATCATCACCGAGCTGGAACAAACGAAAAGAATCATGGCTATCATTCGTGAGATTCTGCATGAGGTTCCCGTGACGTTCGGCGGTCCCTGGCCTTCGGCCAATCCCGAGGAATCCATCAAGGAATACGGAGCGGACTTTGTGGTGATCGGTGAAGGGGAGCTGGTATTTCCCGAATTGATTAATGCCATCAATCAAAAGCGTCCGACGGATTCCATTCCGGGCACGGCATCACGGGTGAACGGCAACATCAGAATCAACGAGGGGCGTTATCTTACCGAAGAGGAACTGGACGCCCTTCCCTTTCCCGCCTGGGAGTTGCTCGATCATTATCTCTATGCGAAAATGCCTTCATTTTCCTGTGTCGGGTTAAGACCCTACATGACCATTGTCACATCGCGCGGCTGTCCGTTTAAATGCATTTACTGTCATCAGACCATGGGCAAGGTATTTCGCAAACGTTCCGCTCAATCCGTCCTTGCGGAGATGGCAGAGCTCTCCTTCCGGCACGGATTTAAAGAATTTGAGATAGCAGATGATTGTTTCAATCTTGATCGCGAAAGGATGTTCGCCATATTGACCGGCATCAAAAATAAAATTGGCGATATTAAAATGCATTTTCCCAACGGACTTCGCTCGGATATGCTTGAGCCTGAAGACATGGCGATTTTCAAAAAAGCAGGAACGGTTTCGGCCTGCTTTGCGATAGAAACGGCCAGTCCGCGACTTCAAAAGTTAATTAAAAAAAATCTCGATATCGAAAAAGCAACCCGGGTTATTAACGCTTCCGTCAAAGCCGGAATATACTCCACGGGATATTTTATGATTGGATTTCCAACGGAATCCCTTGAGGAAGCTTCTGCTACTGTTGAATATGCCGTTCGTTCCAACATGCATTGCGCAACATTTATGTTCGTCACGCCGCTCCAGGGAAGCGAACTGGCAAGGATGGCTTCTGATTTTCTGAAAAATCGAAATCAAACCATTGAATCCTCCAATATCACGTACTTTACCAACCCGCTTAATCTTTCTGCCATGTCGGACCACGACCTTCGGAAAATCTTTCGTAGCGCCTACAGACGTTTCTATTTTACTCCGACAAGGATACTGCGTCTGGCTATTTATCATCCGAAAAAACTTTCGCTTCCTTTTTATGCATTCTTATTTCTTATGAAGATTGTGCCAAGACGGCAAAAAATCGGCTGATTTATGAATAGGGGTCTGTTTTTCAATGTCCAAAATACTTCTAATTAAACCAAGATTTTTTGATGGCTTCTTTCATACTGCAATAACTCAACCGATCGGACTTATGTACATCGGCGCCACTTTGAAAAAAGCAGGTCATGAAACAAAGATTCATGACTGTGCCCTCGATTATAAAGACCTTCATATCCTTCAACGCACCCTGATGGATTGGAAACCTGATTTCATCGGCATCAGCATCATTGTAACAGAGATTGAGCTCGTTAAAAAAATTATGAAGATGATTCGGGATATCCTGCCTCATGTCCCTGTAACTTTCGGCGGTCCCTGGCCTTCGGCAAACCCCGATGAATCAATTAAAACATTTGGAGCGGATTTTGTTGTTCTCGGTGAAGGAGAACTGGTTTTTCCCCAACTGATAGATGCCATTAACAATGGACTCCCCACAGAATCAATTCCCGGTACAGCCTCATTTTTTAATGGTCATATAAAAATAAATGAAGGCCGTTATCTTACTGAAGATGAACTCAATACGCTTCCTTTTCCCGCCTGGGAACTGCTTGATCACAACCTGTATGCAAACACGCCTTCATTTGCCTGCGCTGGCAACAGGCCTCATATGACGGTCATCACGTCCCGGGGTTGTCCGTTCAAGTGCATTTACTGCCATCAGACCATGGGCAAAGTGTTTCGAAAAAAATCTTCACAGTCTGTTCTTGCCGAACTCGAGGAACTCCGTTTCCGGCATGGATTCAAAGAATTTGAAATCATTGATGACTGCTTCAACCTGGACCGTCAAAGGATGCACGACATTCTTACCGGCATCCGGGACAGGATTGGCGACATCAAACTGCATTTCCCGAATGCCCTTCGATCGGACATGCTTAAACCGGAAGATGCAGTTCTTTTTAAACAGGCGGGAACTGTGTCTGTCGTCTTTGCCATTGAAACTTCCAGCCCGCGACTACAGAGGATGATTAAAAAAAATCTCAATCTTGACAAAGCGGTCGAGGTTATGACCGCGGCCGTCAATGCTGATATATACTGCCTCGGATATTTTATGATGGGTTTCCCGACAGAATCGTATGAAGAGGCTTCCGCCACAGTTAAGTTTGCCGCCCGTTCGAAACTGCACCGAGCCTTCTTTTTCAATCCGACACCTCTTGCCGGAACCCAACTGGCCGCCATGTCTGAGGACATTCTTAAAGAAAGAAATTACACGCTTGATCCCCGATCTGTAAATTATTTCACCACGGCCTTGAATATTTCTGCTATGACGGATCATGAACTTCAATCTATTTTTAGAAATGCTTATTGGCGTTTTTATTTGAACCCGAATAGAATAATAAGATTATTGAAACTGTTCATTCGCCGTCCTGAACTATTTTCCATCTTCAGGATTTTGAAGCTGTTCACGTTTAAAATTATTCCGCGACGACGTATTACGGCTTAAACGATGATTTTACAGGTTTTTTTATGTCGAAGATACTGTTGATTAAACCGAGATTCTTTGATGACTTCTGGTTTGAAGAATCAATCACCCAGCCGATGGGTCTGATGTACATTGGCGCCACACTCAAAAAGGCAGGCCATGAAACCAGGATTCATGACTGCGGCAGCGATTATAAAGACCTGCATATCCTGCGGCGTACCATAACGGAATGGAAACCGGACTTCATCGGGCTCAGCATCATTATCACCGAGCTGGAACAAACCAAGGCTATCATGAAGCTTATTAGGCAGGAGCGGCCTGATGTTTCCGTGACTTTCGGCGGTCCCTGGCCTTCGGCCAATCCCGAAGAATCCATCAAGACCCATGGAGCCGACTTTGTGGTCATCGGTGAGGGAGAACTGGTGTTTCCGGAACTCATTGATGCCGTCAATCAGAAGCTTCCCACGGATGCCATCCCGGGCACGGCCTCCATGGTCAATGGCGGCATAAATATCAATGAAGGCCGTTATCTGACCGAAGATGAACTGAACCATCTTCCCTTTCCCGCCTGGAACTTGCTCGATCATAATCTCTACGCCGGCATGCGTTCCATGCCCGGCGTCGGTTGCAGACCCTATATGTCAATGGTCACCTCCCGTGGTTGTCCTTTCAAGTGTGCCTATTGTCATCAGACCATGGGCAAGGTGTTTCGCAGACGTTCCGCCGAATCGGTTCTCGCGGAAATGAAAGAGCTTCGCTTCCGGCACGGATTCAAAGAATTTGAAATACTCGACGACTGTTTTAATCTGGATCGCCAAAGAATGCTCGAAATAATGACAGGCATACGAGAAAAGATTAAAGATGCCCGGCTGCACTTTCCCAACGCGTTGCGAACCGACATGCTTGAACCGGAAGATATGCCTCTTTATAAAAAGGCAGGAACCGTTTCCGTGCACTTCGCCATCGAAACATCCTCTCCACGGCTGCAAAAATTGATTCACAAAAACCTTGATCTTGAAAAGGCCTCCTCCGTAATGGACGCTTCCGTCAAAGCCGGTATTTATTCATCGGGTTACTTTATGATCGGTTTCCCGACTGAAACATTCGAGGAAGGATCAGCCACCGTGGATTTTGCGGTGAGATCCAATTTACACCGGGCCCTCTTTTTCAATCCGAAACCATTTGCAGGAACGGAACTGGCCAGGATGGCCGATGATTTTCAGAAAAGCAGAGATAATTTATCGGACACAAAAAAAGCGAATTACTGCAAGGACACCATCAATATATCCGCGATGTCGGATAACGAGTTGCAAACGATTTTTCAAAATGCCTATAAGCGCTTTTATATGAATCCAAGAAGGATTTTACGGATGATGTTGCTCATCGTAAAAAATCCTCAGATTTTTACCTTCAAAAGACTTATCGGAATGTTTCTGTTCACCTTTATCCCAGGTAAATACAGATAATCATTTATTCCGTGATGAATCCCTTCTCCCTAAGAAAACTATACCAAACCCGGCCGCGCAATTTATCAAATACCAGCCAGTGCCCACCCGTACGATAGTAACAATGGGACAAATTCCACTTTTGTTCTAATTTTTCCGTCAGATCGAATGGACAAAGTTTATCTCCTCGTGATGCCACAACGAGAATATTATCCGTAGACATTTTCGGTTTAAGATTTAACGGTGAATGAAATTCGGCGGCTCGACGCACCGATGACCGCCAGGCAAGGTCAAACGGAGACAGCCTATAAAAAATATCCGCTGATATCGGATAAAGAAAGCTCAGCGCTGGAACCATCATGGCAATAAATTTTGGTTTGCTGCTCAAACAGGCATAAAGGCCTGCGATATATCCACCCAGACTGGCTCCGATGATGCCAATGTTCTGAATTCCCAGGGCATTGAGAATCAGGCAACAGTTGTTGAGATCATAAACGCTGTGTGCAACGCATTCATTAGTAAACGCCACATCCCCCAACGTCAGATAAACCCGCCTCGCAGAACGCGGTCCCGCTATTCTTTTCCAGTGAAAAGGGTGAATGCAGAGGGCTACATCAAGTCCCATCGAAAATAGCTTGCGAATTTTAAACATACGCTCAGCTTCTTTCGGAGAACCCATCATAAAACCATGCAAGCACAAAACCGTCTTGCGCGGTTTATCGCCATGCGTCCAACGAATCAAATAGCCGGTTTTATTTTCAGTGTAACTCAGGTAACGCGGGCGCACGAAAGGATTGCGCGGTTCGAATGAACTGTTAAAAGATATTTCCTGATTTAAACCACCATGATAGGGAATTTGCTTCGTAACACTATGTTCCGGAATCTGTTCGGACAGGTTGAAAAAAGTGTCCGGTTTATCCGCGTATCCCTGTTCATGATAAAAAGTTATCTCGCGCGCGTACTTATGCCAATCCACATCGCGTTGCGCCTGAAAATGGGCAATGACCCTCCCAGGCACTAAAAATATCTCGTCCACAAAACTGCCGATAATATTTAACGCGCTTTCCCGCATAGACCATCAATGCTTTCATTTATAAATGGTCGTCCGGTTATCAGATTTTGTGAAAACTGACAAAATCAATAATATCTCTTACCAGACGAACCGGTTCCTCCAGGGCTGTCATATGCCCCACACCAGGATATTCTATGATACAAGCCCCGGGAATTTCTCTGGCCATAAGTTTGCTGGACTCAATAAAGAGAATATCCTTCTCTCCATAAATGATCATCGCCGGACAGCGTATCGAACGCAGTCCTTCCACTTTGGGATCAGGATCCGTGTAGAATGATCGGACAAATTTAGCAATAGTCTGGCGGTCACCCAGACGAATCATTTCATAAGCTGATTTCATCAGTTCCTTTGCTTGCGGTGATTCTACAATGCCAATAAAGAAAGGAACGGGGTTGACCCATAAATTTGCTATAATCTGTTCCCAGTCATATTTTTCGAAAAAGTGTGCAAGTTTGCCGTGAAAGGATCGTATGGCTGCAGGATTGCCGGGTAAAACTGAAGTGGCTGATCCTGTATCGGTCAGAATCAGACCAGCCAATCTTTCTGAATTGCGCATGGCGTAACGAACACCGGCAAATCCGCCCGTGGAATGCGTCAATAGATGAAACCGTTCAATTTTCAAATGATCAGCCAGAGCCTCAATATCATCACCCACCGTGTCAACATCGAAACCACAGGGTTCACCATGAATCACCGTCCGCCCATGACCGCGCATATCCATGGGAATAAAACGGTGTCCTGCGCAAATCTCTTCGGCAATATTTTTCCAATAGGTTGTGTTCTCAATCAGACCATGCACGGCTATGATGGGGTCGCCACTGCCACGATCTTCAAAATAAATTTTTGCATTGTCATGCTCGAAAAAAGGCATACTGAATTTCTCCCTGCCGTTCATAACCTCGAAAGCTGGTGACTTTTAAATTATATTTTTACGTTAGTCAATCCAATAATATTAATTATTATACTCTATCTTTTATCTTGGAGTAGCATAGCCTTGACAGAAAATATTTGTCATGTTTAATTAAAATATAATAAATCAAACCGAACAAATTCAATTTATTATGCTGACAAATTTATTAACTATTTTTGCTTCATCCTTTATTATCGCGTTCTCCGGCGCGATGATGCCCGGACCTCTTTTAACCATCACCATCAGTGAAAGTCCACGTCGCGGCTTCATTACCGGTCCTCTGTTAATTGCTGGTCACGCCGTTCTGGAACTGGCTCTCATCACCGCTCTTTTGCTGGGACTGGCGCCGTTTTTTCAAATGCCGTTCGTTTTCGTGGTCACCGCAATTACCGGATCATTGATTCTGATGTGGATGGCCATTAATATGCTCCGTTCGTTGCCTTCGTTGAATATTTCCTGGGAAGAAGATCAAACAGCAAAAAACCACCCCATCATTAGTGGCATATTAATGAGCGTGGCCAATCCTTACTGGATCATCTGGTGGGCGACCATCGGACTGGGTTATATTTTATATTCGTGGCAATTCGGTTTGTGGGGAATAATTTTTTTCTTTGCGGGACATATTCTGGCGGATTTGAGCTGGTATTCGTTCATTTCCGCTGCTGTCGCCCGAGGAAAACATTTTTTAAATGACCGTCTTTACCGTGGCCTCATGGCTGGTTGTGCTGTTTTCCTGATTCTATTTGCCTGCTACTTTGCCTACGCGGGACTGGAAAAATTGTTAAAGTATTTTATATAATCCTATAATAAAAACTTTTTATAAAATGTTGCTGGAAACAATAAATTTTATTTGAGCATCGAAGAAACATTAATAAAAAAAACCCCGCCGTGAATGCGGGGCTTTTTTTATTGTGTTGTTATAAATACAATCTTATTTCTCAATGACATAATCAACGGCTGCTTCTACACGACGGTTCTTTGCACGTCCTTCTTTGGTCGCATTGGAAGCAATAGGCTGTTCTTCGCCGAAACCTTTTGGTGTAATTCGGCTGGCATCAATACCGTTTTTTTCCACCATATATTTCTTTACAGCATTAGCGCGCTCCTGAGAGAGTTTCATATTATAAGCATTGCTGCCCACGCTATCGGTATGTCCTTCGATGACAACGTTTAGATCAGGATAGTCCTTCATGACCTCAGCCAGATCATCAATATCTTTCTGATAAACATTCTTAACGGTTGCTTTATCGAAATCAAATTTAACGTCAAGTGTCTGTCTTCCTTTTTCAATAATTGTAGGCTTGGGAGCCACAACGACTGGAGGTGGAGGAGGACATGCCGGACATTCAGGACATACCTTTTCTGGAGGAGGAGGCGGAGGAGGAGGCGGAGGAGGAGGCGGACAGAAAGGAGGACATGGACAATCATCTATACAATCATACTTATTCATTGTCGGGAAACCACCGGCTCTTACTTCTCCTTCTCTTGACAAGTTGACGGTACTTACTTCCTTACTATCATCCGCACTCAGTGCAGGCAATCCACCAGCCCTGACTTCGGCTGCTTGAGCTGCAGTAACGACAGCCATTAACATCATAATAACTAGAAACAATCCAAACTTTTTCATGACACTCTCCTTTCGCACGATATTTTTAATTAATTCTTTAATTCGACACATTTATTAAATATTTATAGTTTCAATTTATACTAAACTGAAAAATTTATGTCAATACAATATTTTTTAAATTTTTATGACAGTTTATTGAACGGTTTCATGCACTTCTAACAGACCATTTCTAATAACCAAGGATACTTTCTTCTCTTTTTGAAGAATCTGAATTGTTGTGTAAACCTCTGAAATTGAAAGAAATATTTCGAGGGGCAGTTTCAACCCGCCGATTTCCGGAAAAAGCAGCCTTGCGATTCTGTATACATTATTCTCTCCGGAATGCACGAACGATAAAACATTTTCTTTTCTTTCAGCGAAAGCTTTCTCGTATCCGGCAACAATTTCATCAACACCGGAAATTGCTTTGCCATGAGCCGAGTGTATCATCAATGGCGCAAGTTCTTTAATCCTGGCAAGAGATTTATAAAACTCATTCTGACTCAACCGCACGGGCAGGATCTCCTTTTCGTCCATCATAATGAACGCATTGGGCGTTATATGTTGTATAATCGTGTCCCCGCAAAAAAGTATCTTGTCTTTTTCCAGATAAACGCAAATCGACCCTTTAGAATGACCGGGTGTTTCTATAATTTTTGCCCGGTACCGGCCAATAGTTATTTCATCGCCCTCTTGTATCACATGATGAATATTGCAATTATCCGCCATCCTTTTAAAAAAAACAAAGAGTAATCTCAGCATCATTCCTACAGATCGAGGAATATTCATCAGTTTCAAAAATTGTTTATATTTTTTCGTTAAAATATCATGTCCTTTTTCAATTAATGCCCTATCCTCCGCGTGCACAATCACGTGAGCACTTCCGCCTCTCGCTATCATTTTTGCGGCGCCAAAGTGATCTCCGTGACCATGAGTGATTATGATTTGATTGATATCGGAAAATGCCAGGCCATGTTCTTTCAGCGCTTTCTTGAGAATACCGGCTGTTTGTTTCGTTCCCGTGTCAATCAAAGAAATATCGTTATCCCCTTTAAAAAGATACACATTGACAGGGCCGGGTTTTCTGCCGGGAAGCGGAAGTGTGATGCAGAAAACATCCGGTAGAATTTCCGTGCTATATTTATATTTTTGCCTCAATAATTTTCCTCTTGGGAAAAGATCTAATCTTGATAGAAAGCCCTGGAAAGCGCTTCAACCTGTATATTAAAGAATATTTATTATACGTGGCGCAGTATAATAGAACAATTTTATATGTCAATGAAATATCAAGTTATCGTCACGCTTGAAATTTTTAATGGAAATCATTTCAATACAGCTTGACATAGAGTACGGCAGATTATATTTTACCGTTAACGACCGGTTTTACACTGGAGAGGATATGGACAATGAATTGTTTTCCAAATTAGGACGACGCGATTTTATAAAATACGCCGCGATAACGGCAGCAGCTGTTTCCATGCCCTCGCTTCAGGGATGCGCCATTCCCAAAAAAAATGTGCCTTCACTTGATTACAGTAAACCTTTGCTGATGAAAAACGCCCGCCTCGTGAATGTTATTTCCGGAAAGGTTGTCGACAAAGCGTGGCTCATTATTGAGAAAGGTTTTATAGTGAAACAAGGGACCGGTGCTGCCCCAAATCATCAAAATGGTATCATCTTTGATTTAAAAGACAGGTATTTAATACCAGGCCTGATCGATGCGCATTGTCATGTATCTGCCTCCCCGGTTTTCTCCATGAGAATGATTGATCTTTTAAATCACTCTCATCAGCAGAAGCAAAATTTTATTTCCGCCATTGAATCCGGCGTGACCACTATAAGGGACATGGGCGCCTTCTTCGGCCTTCTTCAGATGTTCATTCGAGATATCGAGAAAGGAAACTTGCCCGGTCCACGGGTAGTTTATTGCAATACCATGCTGAACATTATGGGCTCTCATCCCGAGATTCCCCCTTCAGATATAAACATTTTTGCCAAGCCAGCTTCATTGTTCATGGGCATGATCATGGACAATTTTCAAGATACCGACGAAATGAAAGAATGTCTCGAAAGAAACGCCAAAACCGCCTCGTTTATCAAACTGACCCTGGACAATCAGACTGTGTTCTGCAAGAAAAACAAGAATATTCCCGTCTACACAAAAGAACAGCTTGACGTAATCTTCCGGTTTGCTGAAAAAAAAGGTCTGCCGGTTTCCGGTCATCATCACTTCAAATTCGGTTTTGACCGGGCGATGGACTATCCCTTTAATTCGATCGAACACATAGTATCCGACACGGTTCTATCCGACGATGATATTATGAAAATGTCGAAAAAAAATGTGGCTATCGTGCCTACTCTGACAGTTGCTCAGTCTTTTCTTATTGAAGAAGCTTTTGAGCAGTTGCCCGAACGGTATCAAACGCCACAGATAAAAAAAGAACTAAAGGTGAGAAAAGAATATTTTGACAATGAAGCAAAAAAACATTGCGACCCTCTGCTGCATGAACAAAACCTTGCAGACCTTAAATATTACAAAATCATTGGAAGGGATAAACTTTGGGAAAACAAGAAATTTCTTCCCAATCCTGATATTTATTTCAATATGATAGCCAACGGCTTTGTCAATTTGAAAAAAATGAATCAAGCGGGAATTCTTATCGGCTGTGGCATTGACGCGGGCATGCCTTTTGATTATTTCGGCGGCATATACAGGGAATATGAGATGCTGCAGCGTGTGGGTTTCTCCAACCTCGAAATTGTACGCTGTGCCACCATCAACAGCGCAAAGATTCTGCACATGAAAGATAAAACCGGCTCTCTGGAAAACGGAAAATACGCGGATATGGTGGTCCTAGATAAAAGCCCTCTTGATGATATACGCACCTTGAGAAATCCTCAAATGGTTTTCAAACAGGGTGATTTAATGTTTTCCACAGGCAATCCTCTGCAAGACGGAACAATCACAGAATCATCTTGAAAAAGAAGAGAATTTTACCAACCTTTCTTCCACATATCTTCATCGTCGTAGATTTTTTCTTCCTCTTTTGCCTCCTCCGCATCCATTTCGTAATCACGGGAGCTCTGCTTCGCTTTTTGCATAAAATATTCACGATACCATTCATGTGCGGCAATCATGGACATGACTTCACTGGTGCCTGTCCAGATGGAAGCCAGGCGAACGTCACGATAGATGCGCTCAATCGGAAAGACATTGGTATAGGCTATCCCGCCCATCACCTGCATGGAATTATGAACAACCTTCTGACAGGATTCGGTGATAAATTTTTTGCTTTGCGAAACCATCCGTCTTATCCTGCGCATATCAGCTCCGGCATCCACAGCTTTTGCCGTAACATAGGCCATGGCGCGCGCGGCATCCAGAAGCATCGCAGCTTCCGCAATCTGAAAACTGACCCCTTCGAACTGTGCGATAATTTGACCGAACGCCTTGCGTCTTGCCGTGTAATTGGTGGCAATTTCCAGCGCGGGGCGCGCGGCACCGATCGTCATCGCCGCTGTTCCTAAACGTTCCGGTATCATCATCGTATTGAAAACGGCATAAGCGCCATTTATATTTCCCACAACATTTTCTTTGGGAACCTTGACGTTTCGGAAAATCAGGCGTCCTGTTCCCCCGCCGCGACACCCCATCAGTCCATAAAGATATTTGACTTCCACCCCTTCTGTCCGGTCCACAATAAAACACGTTATGGATTCCTGAGGTTTGGCTTCGGGACTGGTTTTGGCATAAACAAGAAAATAATCAGCGCCCTCTGCCCCCACAATAAATCTCTTCTGGCCATTTAAAATATAATGGTCCCCCTTGTCTTCCGCTTTAGTCGTGGCGCCGAAGAAATCAGAACCGCCACGCGGCTCTGTCAAACATTCGGCCGCAAATATTTCCCCTTTTAAGAGAGGTTTAACGTACTTTTCTTTTTGCTGATCTGTGCCGTGAAGAATAATCGCATCGCAGACCAGTTCCGCCCCGACACCAAAAACACAGGCCAATTCATAGCCTAGTGTTCCGACTTCTTCCATGATCATGCAGGTGGTTGCCCAATCCATTTCCCTGCCACCCCACTTCTCCGGATAGCGGCATCCCATGAGATTTCTTCGGGCGGCTTCCCGCAAAAACTCTTTTGGAAACTTGATTTTATCCGTATCCATATCCAGAATCATCTGACGCGGCACCCATTTGACAAAGTCCCGCACTTCATCCCGTATTTTTATTTGCTCTTTGGTCATCATATAATCGAACATAACGTTCTCCTTTACGTTATCAAATATATATAAAAGTATTTCTAAAATTGATTATATCAGAAAAGATAATTAAATAAACAAGCACTTCAGAACCCCAGCAGCCATTGCAATTTCCCTTTTTTCAGAGAAATTGCCGCTTCCGGGCAGAATTCAATGCAGCAATAACAGCGAATACATTTTTTATAATCATAAAGCGGAATTTTCTTACTGTCTTGCGCCTGGGAAATCGCCCCCGCCGGACAGACTGACATGCATTTATAACATAGTGTGCATTTTTCTTCACTGGGCCAGGGCTTTTCGATGAAGATATTTTTTACCGTCGGGCCTACCAGCCAGCCGCGGAGAATGTGTGACGAAATGCTGGATTTTGTCGGTTGAAAGTTTTTTACCCGCAAATCTTCAATACTTTGACCGATGACGGAAATATCCTCCGGAGAAGATACCGTGAAGTCTCTTTTGAATCCCAGCATGATGGTAGGAACCTTTTTATAATCAAGACCCGCAACACCCGCCGCCACAAAATCAACGGCAACCGGATCACTCCCGAAGATAACCGCGCCAATTTTTTTGGGAGTTCCGGATGGTCCCGGACCTTCGCCTTCCTGTCCGACGATCGCATCCATGATGTGGATTATTGTTTTAGGTTTTTCAAAACCATTCAGCAAGGCGCCGTTTAAATCCAGCAGCCACTCGGAAAATCCATTTGGCTCCGGAAAGCGCAGATGCATGCGCGCTTTTCTTAAACCCGGAATAGTGCCGAAGAGATTTTTTACCGCGCCGGACATATACGTAAATCCGTGCGTTTTTAACTTCGGCAGGTTAATGATCATATCCACATCGAAAAACGCTTTCGATATGTCGATCCTTTTTATCAGTTTGGCCTGCGGATAACGGAGGGACGCTATTTCCTCCATTTTACCCACTTCCATACCCAGTTCCTTGACGACTTCCGCATAGCCGGCGCTGTTCATTACCGACCTGAGAGAACCAAACCCGTTGCATTCGGTCAGGACGGGGGTGCCGCCTTGCTCTATAACTATTCTGGCTACAGCCTTAAAAAAAGAAGGATGAGTAGTAACTGCTTTTTCGGGAGTGGCCGCCATCAGCAGGTTCGGCTTCAAACCTACTCTGGCGTTTTTAAATTGCGCAAAATCAAAACCGATTTTACCGAGACCATCTTTTATGACCTTAATCAGGAGATCATCATCGTAATCACTGCACTTAATCAGCGCAACTTGTGTCATAACTTTCTTCGCAATTTTTATTAAGATTAAAATCTTTTTGAGTTATTGTCGCGGTTATTTATGCTCGAGTTCCACGCGCGTTGATTCCAGAAAACGGCTCAGGAAATTGAAGTAGCTGACGCAGAGAATAATTTCGGTTGCACCGCGTGTTCCATAACGCTCCAGAATTTTAGCAAGGGCATCGTCGCTGAGCCGGACATCGCGGCTGATTTCATCGGCCACACGGCAAAGCAGATTCCCCTCTTCGTTGAGCGAAGTAACCGGCTCCTCGGTACGAATAATATCTATCTCTTTATCCGTTACATTGTAATGTTTAGCCACCACTACGTGATGTGTCCATTCATAAACTGATTTTGTCACATGCGCTACCCTCAGCACGGCGATCTCCCGTTTGCGCGGATCGAATTCACTGTAAAACAAAACGGACTGTGCCAACTCCAGAAATCCTTTTACGCTGGCCGGCGCGTTGGCCACCATCCGGGCGACATTCATGGGAAACGATTCAACAATTGCTTTAACTTCCGGAGAAAGACTTTCCATTTCCGGATAAGGAATGCGAGGTGCCATTTTTACTCCTTTAAAATGAAAGGCATCTTATGCCGGTTAATTTTTCCAGTCGTCCGAGGCTGTGATAAATTGCCCCCGGAGGCTTGACTCCAACACCAAGAAATCTCATGTCAATGAATTCCAGGATAATACCTGCCTGAGCTACCGTGTCCATATAAGCAAAATCGGTGACTATCGGAAAGGATTTTATTTGCCCTCTTACCCACGTCTTGCAACCGGATTTTTCAAGTTCCTGTTGATATGCATCCACATTCTTTACCATAAATCCCAGATGCTGCACGACCATCCGGCATTTTTCATCCACACAGGTTTTATAAAAAGCAGACCCTACACCCGGCTCCAGAAGTTCAACCTCGTATCCTTTATATATGGCCATGCCGAGCTTGCCGCTGAATGTTTTACTTTCCCCGCGCTCGTTCCAGAATTTGAGTGTATCGGAAGCAATGAAGAAAGGACCGATTCCTTTTTCTTCCAGTTCCTCCGCTGCAGTTTCGACATCCGGCACAACAACACCCAGCTGACGAACTTCCGGAAAATTGTGTTTTTTGCGGAAATCTTTGGCTATCCGGGATACGGTATCATCAATATTATCGTCTTTTAACAAATCGTCAAAATATATCATATCACCCCTCCCCTTGCTTCCTCTATTATTACCTTAAATCTTTTATACCGATTTCGCCGCGTTAACCACCGCTTTTTTCATTAATCACTTCTTATTATAAAAGCATCTTCTCAATAATTAAATTATAGGTATCATTGGCCCGTTGAGAAATGCGTTTGGTAAACCAGGCCGCCCAGGCCTCCGGACCGACGGGAACAACCGATTTGTTTCTGCGCACGGCCTTTAAAACGGCTTTGGCCACCCGATCCGGCAGCCAGCCGTAATTAGCATATATTTTTTCCAGAGTTTTGCGATTGGCAACCGCATCCTCTCTTATATTCATGCGGCCTCCGGCTACGATATTTGTACGGATCAATCCCGGACAGATTGTGCTCACGCCGATATTGTATTTGCGCACTTCCGCACGCATGGATTCTCCCAGCGCAGCCACGGCAAACTTGGTCGTACAGTAGGCTGGAGTTCCGGGTGTAGCGCAAAGTCCCATCTGGGAAGAGGTATTGACGATATGTCCATATTTCTGTTTGATCATTATCGGCAGGAAAGCCTTTACGCCATAGAGCACACCCCAAAAGTTGATGGAAAAAATCCACTCCCAATCCTCGATGCTCGTATCCGCCACGCTGCCGCCTACGCTGACTCCGGCGTTGTTGAATAGAATATCAACGCGTCCGCGTTCTTTGAGAACAAACGCAGCCAGATCTTCCACCTCAAAGCGCTTGGAAACATCCACCGTACGGGTCAGCACCCGGGCGCCTATTTTTTTGATTTCAGCGGCTACTTCATCCAAACGCGCCGGATTATTATCTACAATAATCAGATCTGCTCCTTTTCTGACAAAGGCCAACGCCGTGGCGCGCCCTATCCCCGATCCCGCTCCGGTGATAACGGTCACTTTGTCTTTAAAATCTTTGATTCCCGGCATTAAGGTCATCCTTTTAAGCAAGATCAATGTTTAAAATTATACAGTTTGCCTTCTTCCATATGCCTCACTGTTTCCTGTACGACTTGATTAAGTTCTTCAGTGGTCAACTTTTGACGATCAATGGAATTAACATGTTCATCAAGATAACGGATATAGGCCTGCATGGCGTTAATCGTATCTTCTGTATCCAGGCAGCGGATGCTTTGTTCCATCTCAATGCTCAACCCATGTCTTAAGGTCGTTTCCATGCCATCATGAACACATTTTTTAATCGCATCTACGGCCGTCATGGGGCGCTTGCTCATCAGATCGGCAAATTCCTGCACGCGGGTCTTAAATTCGGACTTATCGAAAAATCCGGTAATCAAACCGATGCGCTGTGCTTCCTGAGCGTTTAACTGATTGCCGCGCAGCATAAATTCCAGCGCTTTGGCCCGGCCGATTAGACGCGGAAGTTTTTGTGAAGAACCGCCGCCGGGCACAATATTTATCAACACCTCCGGTTGTCCGAGGGTAAAACCCTTATCGCCCACCATCAAGCGGAAATCAAAACAGGCTGAAAGTTCCGTGCCGCCGCCGTTGCAATTGCCGTTGATGGCGGCGATGGTAATTTTATTGAGCCTTTCAATCGCAAAATAAACTCTCTGCATTATAAACCAAAGATACAAGCTCGAAGAATAACCGCTCATGATTTTGGCGATTTTAAGCATCAATGTTTCGTACCATCTGAAACAATCCATCAGCCAATTGGTATATGTTGTCACGTATTTAAAAATGGCGCCTGTTATTTTGGATTTTACGAAAAGATTGAGAAGTAATTTTTTGTTGTCGGTTGATAATGTAAGAAGCTCGGGAATCGAGAAATGCATGATGTAAATATCTTCGATGCCGCCGGTCAGAATGAATACTCTTACTGAATCATCCCGTGACACCTGTTTGACCATATCAAACAGTTCTTCGAGCATGGCTACAGTCAGGAAATTAACCGGTGGATTTTTGATTTCAACCCAGAGAGTTGATTTTTCACGCCGTGTTTTCAAATATTTATATTCCATTTTACCCCCATACAAAATTATAATATTTTGTGATTTTATCTGAGATAAACATCCCGGTCCTCGACATTTTATGCCGGCAGTTTTCCATAATAACATCTGAGAGAATGATTCATTAACCCGAACATACAGTAGCAACAGTCGATGCATCTGGAATTATCCTGTTTGCCTTCTTTGAATTTTTTTACCAGATTAGGCTCCATGATCAAAGGCCTGCACATGGAAACATAGTCAGCTTTCCCCCCGTTGATGATGGAATGGATGTCGTTTATGTTTCTTATTCCTCCGACAACAATAACCGGTATATCTATTTTCTGTTTGATTTTTTCAGCAGCAGAAACATTGTAGTGATAAATCGGGTCATATCTTTTTACAAATAGAGGCATTGTTTTTTTCAGCATCCTCTTAATGATTCCAGATTTGATTTTTATCGGAAGCATGTTGGCTATGATCGAGTCCGACGGTATTTGGGGGGCCCTGATCGTGTTGAGTCCGTCGTTCGCTCCGCTCGATACTTCTATCGCGTCAATTCCGGCGTTCTGAAACATGACTGCCATACGTACGCCTTCATCCATGCTGATGCCATTCTTTAAATAATCGTAGGCACTGAACTTGGCCAGGATTGGATAATTACCGACACGCTCCCTTGCGCCTTTCATTAT